>CAWVWD010000134.1:0-8981 GCA_963933585.1 uncultured Saprospiraceae bacterium | reverse complement strand
TATTCCCGACTTTCTATATTACCACCACCATACATATTACCGTTATTTGAGTTTGCCGTTAATGAAGTTGTTCCGACTGTAATTGTGCCAAAATCTTGTGCTTCACCATTATCGTCCAAAATGTATCCATCTATTGAAGAACTACCACCTTGCGGCTCATTCTTGATGGCTAAAGTTCTGTAAAGGTGTAATTTTACAATTCCATTTGTAGGTTGAGTTATATTTTGATAGTGTTGAATTACAGCAGGGATTAAACTTTTTTCAACCCTTTGAACATTATTAACTTGTTCGATTATTTCTGCATCTTTATTACATGATGTTAGCATGATTATGCTAAGAGTTAATATTAAAATATTTTTCATAATGTATTTTTATGTTAAAAAAAGAAGATTTTATTATTTGTTACGATAAAACTATATAATATTTTCATTACTCCTAAATGTGTTATAAAATGCAATAATAATAATAATAATAAATGAGTTCAGAAGATTTTTTATGAAAAAATAAAAAAATATCTTCTGAACTCATTTTAGCATGACGGAAGTATTCTTGTTTTAATTTTGTGGTTTATAGGCAATTGCTTTTATCTCAATCAATAAATTCGGATGTGGCAATTGATGCACAGCAACTGTTGTTCGAGTAGGACCGGTAGCATGATTAAAGAAAGTTCCATAAACCTTATTGTAACCTTTAAAATCTTTCATATCCACCAAGAATGTTCCCATATCAATTACATTCGATAAATCTGCTCCAACGCTTTTTAGCAATTCACCAATATTCTCAATCACTGCTTTTGTCTGTTTTTCAATATCTAATTGCCAATTTCCGTTTTCATCTTTTGTCGCTCCGATGTGCGTATCATCACTTCTTCGGCTACTCGTTCCCGATACATAAATGAAATCACCCACTCGCTTGACGTGTGGATAATTACCTAAAGGTCGAGCCTTTCCTTCTATAACTTTACTTTGAATTTGCATTTTTTTAGTATTTAATTAATGTTATAATTCTATGAATATTTGTGCGGTCTTTTGACTTACAGCAAATTTCCACAAAAAACTAATAACATACTACAAATATTTATAATAATCTTTGTTTCAATTATATTATCTTTATACTACGCTCACTTTCTAAAAGTTCCACTAAAAATTAACTTTAAATAGTCAATTTTTCTGAGCTATTGCTGTCGTAAAATTGTTTATTCAGAACCACATATTTAAACTTTTTAGTTACTAATTTCGAATTTATTTATTCACAGGATAGAATTGCTTGAAATTAAAATAACAGCTTAAAATTAGAAATAAGTGGAATATTAGTATGTTACTATTTCAAAACAGTATATTCATTTTTTTTTCTTATAAATTTATCTTGTCTATCTTCTGCAAAAAGATTGGACCGTAAAATTGATTTTCTTTCGTAATGTAAAACGCAATATGCCTGTAAATAGGGATTACCTATTTCTTTAGATTGATGCATTTTAGTGCAATTGATTTTTGTTATAGTACAAATTAGAAAAATGAGAGAACTATTAAATAAAATGGGTGATTTTGGTGTAATAAGTACAGATGCTCAATCTGAACAACGAGCGACAAGGTTACTTAATCAGATTACTATTTCATTATTTATTATAGAGTTTTTTACTTATCCTGAAGTTATTTATAATCAAAGTTGGGAAGCACTTACGGTGATTTTTATAACTCAGTTAGTTACGGTGATTCCGCTTCTGTTAACCTATTATCATAAAAATAATCTTGCAAAATGTTATTTTAATATTGTTTTTGCCACTTTTATGACTGGAATTATCATCCTTTATGGCTGGAAATTACGAATAGATTTATCCTATTCTATTTTTATAATAACGGGCATCATTTTTTTTCAAAAAAGATGGCAACAGATTTCTATCCTCACCTTCCTAATCTGTTGCTACCTCTTTGCCGTATATTATACCGATAACTATCTATCTATTTACGAGCATCGTGTGAGTCTTTGGAATCGTTCTGTTGTTTTTCTAGCAATAATTGTCTGTACCGTCATCATTGTTAGAGGATTCAAAAGGGATGTAGAAAAATATGAAAAAAGCTTGAAGGAAACTTTTAATGAACTTCAAGATAAAAAAGAGAAAATAGAAAGTCAGAATACTAATTTAGAAGGTGCAAATCAAGATCTAGAAGATGCAAATCGAAATTTAGAAGGTGCAAATCAAGATTTAGAAGGTGCAAATCAGGATTTAGAAGGTGCAAATCAAGATTTAGAACGATTCGCTTATATTGCTTCTCATAATTTGAAAACACCTGTTCGGACGATTCGTAGTTTTACGGATTTAATAGAGCGAGATTTAAAAAGAGAAAAAACGGAAAATGTGTATGAATATCTCGATTTTATCAAAATTGGGACAGAGCAAATGCAGTTTTTAATTACGAATATCTTAGAGTATTCTCGAATTAACGAATCCTTCGAAATGGAATCTACCGCTGTAGATTTGAACAAATCTATCGCTTTTATTTATATCCAATTTCAAAGTATTGAGAAGAAAGTTATTTTAATAAATACAGATAAATTACCAACAATATATATAAATCGAACTTTTATTACTGCGATTTTTCAAAACCTGATTGAAAACGCTATAAAATATAATCAATCGGAAAAAATAATTATAAATATTGATTTTCGAGAGACAGAAGTTGATTATATTTTTAGTTTTTCTGATAATGGGATTGGAATTGATCCAACGTATCACCAAAAGATATTTAAAATGTTTGAACGGTTGGAAAGTAGTTCGAAATATTCTGGTACTGGTATTGGCTTAGCAATGATTAAAAAAATCACGAACAAATTGAACGGAAAGGTTTGGCTGACCTCCGAAGTTGGTGTCGGTTCTACGTTTTTTGTTCAGTTACCTAAAACGACTTAGGTTCTTTGGCAAACTCCGTGAAGAATAAATTATTTGATTAAGGATTTTTTAAGATGTCGAGGAGAAAGGTGGAAAATCATATTTAGGGAAGAGCTTATTTGTGACCGATTCCTTTACTTGATTGTCAAGGATAATGAATAGACAAAGTATAATATCTACAATTAGGCAAAATATCGTCTTTCTGTTTTATGTATATATTGTGATTTAATTTTTTGTATAAACGACTAAATTTAACAAAATGAATAATTCTATTATCCTATTATTTGCAATAACAATTATTGCTTTTAGCTGTAAAACGATACCCTTAGATTCAAAAAAGAATTCAAACAGTGAAAGTGTCGAAAGTGTCGAAAGTGTCGAAAGTGTCGAAAAAAATGAGTACGAAATTGCTATTGGTGAAACCTTTGATGTGAAACTAAGTTCTAATGCCTCAACAGGGTATTCTTGGAATTGGGCGAATGAGGAAAGTACAACGGTAGTTAATTTTTCTGGTTCTGATTATGTTATGGATGAACCCGTTATGGCAGGATCTGGCGGTAATGAAGTATGGACATTTATTGGTGTAAAAGCTGGGGAGGAAACGATTATTTTAGAATATGCTCGATCTTGGGAAAGCCAATATGTAGAAGGTATTAAAAAGATTATTGTTAGAGTAAAATAATTATTCGTACCGTATTCGTGCGTTCTATCTATTTTTTGGGAAAATGACAAAGCGATTATTCACGAGTTTATTTTAACGTGATTATACCTTTTCCTAATACTCAGAAAATGGTTAGTATCGCTAATAATTTGAAAGTATAAAAAATTTCGCCATTGCGGTCCGGGAGCATTCGGGATTGCAATGACGAAAGATTTATCTTTATTTTTTATCTAAAATAGTATAGCGGTAGCCAATAATTAGTTACTCAATCACAGAAACAATCGCTAAAGCCTCTTCCAAACTTGGTTCTTCCACATTTCGACACAACTCTAATAATGCGTCATCTTGTAGTTTTCCACGTCGCATTGCTTCTGAATAGGATATATTTCCATTAAAAGTCACTAAGGAATATTTAGAATAATACGCTGGATATTGTTGTTCTAAACGCATTTCTAGGCCACGTTTTTTAATAAATATTGGATCAGCGACTTTCTCTCGCATCTCGTATTCATTCTGTTTTGCTAAGTCGCCAATTGCATTGCCATTTTCTACTCGTGCTGCCTGAAACTTATCCAAAATCGTTGCCCAATCGCCTTTATATTTCTCTGCGATTTCATCAAATATTCGCACATCTTCAAAAGACGCATTCATACCTTGACCATAAAATGGCACAACAGCATGAGCGGCATCACCCATAATCACTACTTTTCCAAATGCTTGCCAAGGAAAACATTTAATCGTTCCCAATGTTCCGACTGGGTTTTCAAAATAGGTTTCCACTAAATTCGGCAAATGTTCCAATGAATCTGGATAATACTTTTCAAAAAATGCTTGCACCTTTTCAGGTGTATTTAAGGTATTAAAACCAGCTTCACCTTCGTAAGGATGAAACATTGTGACCGTAAAACTACCGTCTAAGTTCGGCAAGGCAATCATCATAAAATGACCACGAGGCCAAATATGTAAGGCATTTTTTTCGATGCGAAAATCGCCATTCTCCGCTGCAGGAATTTCCAATTCTTTGTAACCAGTTCTCAAAAAATCTTGGGAATAATTGAATAACAAATCCGTTGTTCTACCCATCATGCTTCGACGAACAGATGAGCCTGCTCCATCCGTACCAATCACGACATCAGCCGTCACGGTTTCGGTCGTGCCGTCCAAGTTTTTGAAATGAGCCGTTCCTGTTTCTAATTCGACATTCAAACAACTCGAATCAAATTTTACGGTCAAATTATCAAATTCATCTGCTTTTTCTAATAAAGCGACATTCAAACCGCCACGAGAAACCGAGTTGATATATTCACCCGTACGACCGCTATAATTAGATAACCGCAATGCACCATCAACGCCGTGAATCATCCGACCATTCATTGGAATACATTCCTCTAAAATTTGGTCCTCCATTCCGACCATTCGTAAGGATTTCAAACCCCTATCTGATAACGCCAAATTTATCGAACGTCCGCCAATAAACTCCGCATTCCGCATATCGCTGCGTTTTTCACGGAGTTCTACATTGTAGCCACGTTGTGCCATGCGGAGTGCGAGTAGCGTTCCGCAAAGTCCTGCACCTATTATTAGTATTTTATCTTTCATTTTTTAAATGCTATTTTCTTTACAATTTTTAATTATTTCACCAATCCAAAATCTCAACACCTCCGTCACTGCGGTATGTGCCGCAATAGCGGACCTTATTTAGCTTCTTAATCTTCTGAAATTATTACAGATTCTGCTTCAAAATATCCACAAAATTCCAAACATCTTCAAACGAATTATACATCGGAACTGGAGCAACTCGAATTACATCTGGTGCTCGCCAATCCGAAATTACACCATCTTTCGTAATCGCATCAAATAATGATTTATCGGCATTCTTAACTTGAATCGATAATTGACAACCTCGTTCAGCGGTATTTGTTGGTGTAATAATTTCGATTTCGTCATTATTTAAATCATTTACCAAAAACTCCAAATAGCCAGTTAAGTTCAATGTTTTTTCATTTAATGCTTTCATACCGACTTCATCGAACATATCTAAACTCGCCATAACCGCCGCCAACGACAGGATCGGTGGATTACTTAATTGCCAACCTTCTGCTCCTGGAATTGGGTCAAAATCATCTCGCATTCCAAAACGGGTTTCTTTATTGTGTCCCCACCAACCTGCAAAACGGGGCAAGTCAGGATCGTTTGCGTGACGTTCATGCACAAAGCAACCGCCGATACTTCCTGGCCCGGAATTCAAATATTTATATGTACACCAAGTTGCAAAGTCAACACCTGAATCGTGTAATTCTAAATTCAAATTTCCAGCTCCATGAGCCAAATCAAATCCAACTTTACAGCCTTTTGCATGCCCTAATTCTGCAATTCGCTTCATATTAAAAACCTGTCCGGTATAATAATTTGGACAACCAATTAATATTAACGCAATGCTTTCGCCCTCTTTTTCAATCATCGTTTCGATGTCTTCATGTCGCACCAAAACTTCGTTTTCACGAGCTTTCAATTCTAACAATCCATCCTCAAAACCATGAAATTTCAATTGCGATTCGACTGCATATCTATCCGATGGAAAAGCATCAGACTCAATCAAAATCTTATAGCGTTCAGCTGTCGGACGATAAAACGAAGCCATTAGCAAGTGTAAATTGACAGAAAGTGTATTCATCACCACGACTTCAATTGGTTTCGCACCGACGATTTTTGCCATCTTTTCGGTCAAAAACTCATGGTAAGGCATCCAAGGATTTTTTGCATGAAAATGTCCTTCCACCCCTAAATTTTTCCAGTCTTCTAATTCTTGATTCAGATATTTCGCCGTTGATTTTGGCTGTAAGCCCAATGAATTTCCACATAAGTAAACATAAGGTTTACCGTTTGCCTGCATTGGCAAGTGAAACTGTTCTCTATATGATCTTAACGGATCTTTTTCGTCTTGTTGTTTTGCGTATTGTAATGTGTTTTGCACAATAATTTTTTTAGTGTTATTTGTTAATTTTGATACTTAGACCTATTAGGTCAGTTGCTATTTTACAAATTGAAAAGCTCTAAATATCAACCAACCTAATAGGAACAAAATATTCGTTCCTCATATTTTCCATCCACGAGGTTTCGGGACAGGCTCTAATAGGTTTCGTATTTTTTCATTTATTAATACTTTCCTAAAAGGTATAAATTATGAAGAACGAGTAATTTTCTCTTAGAGGTTAGTCGTTTCAAGGAACGAGATTTCAAAAAGCAATCAACCTTTGAGAGAGAAACCTTTTTTATAAAATCACACACCTTAAAGAATTAAATTGATTCTCTAATCTAATTAAAACTACGAATCGCTCAACTATTTAAGTCTTCAAGCTGCTAAGATGTATTATATATTTATCCTTTCACTCGTTCCCAAAACTTTTTATCATCCGCACCACATAACCAACGAACAACATTTTTACTCCAAATTTCATCTTGCTGTTCTGTTGTAATAATTCCTTCCTCGACCGCCAAATCCAATAATTTCCCTGGATAAGAAGATTGGCGTTCGGATTCCATTTCACCCAATGGATACGGATCATCTAAACCCATTAAAATTTGATCTGTTCCTTTTTGGCGTCTAACCATCAGCTCCAAAGAAAGGGTATCATGTACCAAAGTATCGAAGAAAATATTTGGATGCCCGATTGCTTTTCGAGGACGAGTTTTACCCTCAAATAAATCTGGTCGCCCGTCAAAACCTTGCGTTCTACGTCCGATATTTAAGTGATTTAATTGTCCACCGTGAGCGAAACAAACCCGAATATTCGAGTACTTTTCATATAAGCCATTCAACGTATAAAAATGATACGCATCTGCACATTGAGCCAACATCCAAATCAAGTGAAAACGCCAAGACGTATTTTCTAATTTGATGAATTTTTCACCATCGTAAGGATGAATTTCAATCGCTAAACCGAGTTCGTTTGCCAATTCAAAAATAGGTGTTGTTTCTTCATCAAAAATACCTCGCCATGTTCCAACGGAATCCATATAATGCGTTGGCAAACAAAGCACTCGCAACCCCAACTCATTGACGCATCGCTCAATCTCCCAGATTGCACCTTGAATAAAGCCAGCATGAACGACAAATCCACAAGTAAACTTTGTTGGATGATTATGTTGTACGTTGGCATTAAAATCATTCTGAAATCGCAACGCTTGTTTCATATCTCGAATACGCAGACCGTTACCGTATAATTGTGATAAATTCAAAACCACGGCATGATCAATTTTATTACGTTCCATCCATTCCAATTTTTCATCTAAGAAAAAGCTGGAGTCTGTAACTGGGCGTTTCCAGTTTTTTTGGAGCATGTGCTTCCTATCCTCATCTATCCAAAAGATTTCTTTTTCTTTTAGGTAAGATGGAATTTGTTCTGGATAGGGGAGTAAATGTGAGTGACCGTTTATTCTCATTTTTGTTAGTGTTTAGGACGTGTTTTTTTAATTTTTTTAATTACAGATGCAACCTCCAAATGTAAAAAAGGAACAAAATTAAAACTAAGTAAAGTCCGTCATACCGACGAAGGTCGGTATGACGGGTTCTATTAAAATTTTAATTTTGTGCGTCAAAGTTACTTCGGCAGTTCCATCACAGAATTACATTTATCACATGTTCTCAACGCTTCATTCGAATAATATTTATCAAATAAAACTGGCATATCTGTCTCAATATTCATCAATTTGAATGGCTCTCGATGTAGTTCATTATGGCAACTTTCGCAGAACCAAGCCAAACCATCATCCATACCTTCCGCCCGTTTTTGCTCAATCACTAAACCAACGGTATCTGGTCCTCGCTGCGGCGAATGTGGAATATTGGGTGGCAAATAGAAGATTTCACCTTCTCGAATGTGAATATCTTTGGATTTTCCTTCATCAATCACTTTTAGTACAATATCACCTTCGACTTGATAGAAAAATTCTGGTGTTTGATTCAAGTGATAATCTTTACGTGAGTTTGGACCGCCGACAATCATCACGATGTAATCTTCATTATAAATCGCTTTATTACCAACTGGCGGTTTCAAAAATTCACGATTGTCTTCAATCCATTGCTTGAAATTAATAGTAGGAGGTAGCATAGTAAGTTTTTATGATTTTGAGGTTTCAAGGTAGAAAATTTACGCCGTTCTTGAAACTTCAAACTTTCAATTTAAAATAATAATATAAATTTTTTCGAGAATTAATTTTGACAATTAAAACCAAAAAAATGTTAATGGTAGGGCAAACGGCAATGCCTTTGCCTTTTCTGATTTCGAATATGAGGCAAACGGCAATGCCGTTTGCCTTTTCTGGTTTCGAATATGGGGCAAAGGCAATGCCGTTTGCCTTTTCTGGTTTCGAATATGAGGCAAAGGCAATGCCGTTTGCCCTACGGTTAATATTCTATGCAAACATTCTTAG
>CAWVWD010000133.1:0-9001 GCA_963933585.1 uncultured Saprospiraceae bacterium | reverse complement strand
GACAAATTTTGATATAAAATCTACTCGACACTATTAACTTGACTTACTACTTAGTCGGGATGACGGTCTTTTTTTTAAATTCCTACTTTCAGCTGTCTTTCATAAACATCAAAATCGCAGCAAAAGCAGTAATCAAAAGCGTAAAAACAGAAGCCAAACTCATGGAATAACGGATATGACTGATAAATAATAAAATATCGGCTTTATGTTCCGGATATTTCGGCAAAATCTCTGCTTCCAAACGTTCCCGACTCACAAAATGAACCGGCTTGAATTCCACTTCATTTTGTACCAATCTTTTATAAACCTTAAATACTTTCACTCGAAAGTAAACATTCAGAAATAAAAGTCCCAAAAAAATACCTATAATCAGAAAAAGTAGAAAGTTGACCATTTTAATAATGTGTTCCTAATGAATAATTAATGTGTCAAAGTTACAGTAAATCAATATGATTCAGCGTTATTTTAACGAAAAGTTATTTTCAACATAATAAACTGAATTGTAACCGTATTGGTTGTATTATTGTATTATTTGACTGCAAAAATAGTCAAACTCTAATCACAAATTACTAATCACTTATATATGAAAAAGATATTTTTTAGTGCCTTATTTTTATTCGCAATTACATTCACTACAAATGCTCAAAAGGCATCTGATTTAAAAGCAAATGCTTGGCAAACACTGAGTCTGGTAACATTCGACTCTAAGTTTGACGAGATGTTAGGAATAGATATTCAAGTACCTAAATTTAGTCCAGCAGTAAGGAAAATTGAAGGTAAAACGGTTGAATTACAAGGTTACATTCTACCATTAGAAGGACGACGTTCACAGAAATATTTCATCTTTTCGGCTTATCCGTATAGTTTATGTTTCTTTTGTGGCGGAGCTGGTCCAGAAACGGTTGCTGAAGTTTATTGCAAAGATTCCATAACATATACGACAAAAATGATTCGAATTCGAGGAAAATTATCTTTGAATAAATCCGGCGATTTAGATAAAATGATTTATATTTTGACAGATGTAGAATTGATAAAATAGAACGTGAAAAACTTGAACTATAAAAATTATAAGAGAATATAGGAGTAGACAAGCCTAAATATCAGGTTTCAAATCAAAGAATTTTATTCTATTTTTATCATTTTTTGAACGCTGATTTTTATACTGAAATTTTCTCTAAGTGCGACAACGGTTTCGGAGCTATTTTCACAACGGTTTCTTGAATATCACCAAAAGTAAATTAATCTTAAATTAATAAATCAAACTAAAGGATAAAGACCTGACGGGTTTTCAAAACCCGTCAAACTTGTAAATTTACAATTTATCAAAAATAACAACTTCATTTTCCCTCACTAAAAACCAATAGTTCTTTTGCGTAAAAACAATTTCATTTTTGCCAATTTCAAAAGGTAAATTAAGGCGTTTTTTATCTAACGTTTGAAAATGAAAAGTATGAAAAGTCCTCTCTTTTTGATAAAATAATTGATTGTTAATAATTTGAAAATTCGACAAGTTGGTAATCGCGATTATTTGTAGGAATTGTCCGAAATTATCAAAAACTAAAATCCCTGTTTCCGGATTATTCAGATAAATTCGATTATTTTTTTCAATCAAAAAATTCGGATTCAAATCATCAATCAGAGCATTCAATTCATTACTTTCTATCAAGACTTGACCTTGATTATTGATTTTTTTCAATTGAAAAGTCGTGTTATCATAAATCCATAAATGATTATCGCTCGAAACGGCCAATGTATTGATTTGAAAGAATTCGAAATGGGAAAGGTTAATTGTCGAAATAGGATTTAGCGTTCTATCCAACCAAACAATGGTTTGAAAATCTTCAAAAAAGACTAAAATCTGAAATGGATTTGTCGCATCAATATATGTGATTTCACCTAACGTTCTATCGTGAAAATGAAAAAGTTCTTGACCTTCTGCACTGTATTTTATCAATTCGTCATTTGGCGTAACAAGATAAATTTGGTTGAGTTTATCCGTTGTTACGTATTTGGATGATTTTGGAATCGTCACCTCATCCCTAACCCTTCTCCTAAAAGAGAAAGGGACAATACTCGACTTTCTTAAACTCGTAAAGTGGAGTTTTACACTTTCAGAAAATTGAATGATTGACTTATTTAATTCCGTAAAGTGGAGTGCGGTTCCCTTCTCCTTAAGGAGAAGGGTTAGGGATGAGGTAATCACAAAAAAAGTGATCAAAAAATTATTTCGGACTTTCCCAATTATTGCAGAGTGCTTCATTTTCAAAGAATTGAATTTTAATCTCGTTTTCATCCACAACTAAATACGAATGTCGATGAAACCATTCACCGAGATTAATATAACGACTTTTACCGTTTTCCAATTGTAAATTCATAGGAATATGACGATGACCGAACACAAAGTAATCGTAATGATCAGACTTTAACTTTCTATTTGCATACGCATAAAGCCATTCATTCTCCTTTGTGGTATAATCCGTTTCACCTTTATATTTTCGACTACTTTGAGAAAATAAATTCGCTAATCCGACGCCAAAATTTGGGTGTAATCGAGCAAAGAGCCATTGACAAAATGGATTCGAAAATACTTTTTTCATCCATTTATAACTGTGATCGCCAGGGCCAAGTCCGTCACCGTGACCAATGAAAAATTTTTTTCCTTTTATTTCTCTAATAATCGGTTCTCGATAAATTGGAATACCAAACTCTTCCTCAAAGTAACGAAACATCCACATATCGTGATTTCCAGTGAAAAAGTAAATTGGAATGCCAGCATCTCGTAATTCTGCCAATTTTCCAAAAAACCGAACGTAGCCTTTCGGCACGACCGTTTTGTACTCGAACCAAAAATCAAAAATATCACCAACCAAATAAATCGCTTCCGCATCTTGCTTAATGAAATCTAACCATCGAACAATACAACGTTCTCGCTCGTTCGTTTCTATTGTCAAATGAAAATCGGAAGCAAAGTATATTTTTCCCACGTTTTTTTAAGTTGTAATTAGGTAATTATAATTTAAACTATGAATTAACTTGATTAAATTCGCTGCAAATTACAAAAAGTAAAATTACGATTGTGAAATTATGACAATCAAATAATCGTAACACACCAAAAACAAAAACACTTGCATCTTTTAATTTGTGTTTTTGTTTACAATGAAAACTGCCAAAACGAATTATAAATGATGAAAACTTTCATGATTAAAATTATTTAGTTGTTAAAAATAACAGTCAAATAATCAAAGTTATTCACCATCTATAATTCATCACTAAAAATAAATATGCGACTAATTTATCTTCAACGAGCAGTATTGTTCGTTTTCGTCTTTTGTACTTTTTTTCTACCAAACTGTTCTGAGCAGCAACGTTCTACCTTACGTCCTAAGCCGAATGCAATCGGAACACCGGCACAAACTTTAATAGTTATCGAGCAAGAACTTTGGGATTCTCCGGTTGGCGATTCAATTCGTTATAATTTGGGCGCAGCTTTTCCACTTTTACCAGCACCAGAACCAATTTTGGATATGACCAATATCAAGTTCGAGGATATGCGAGATATTAAATTTCAATGGAAAAATATCATTTTTGTTGGCGATCTTGAAAGTCAATCTGAGACGGCACAATTTATTAAAAAAACTATTGGAGAAGAAGCGGAAGCAAGTGCAGCCGAAGATATAAATTATAATTACGCTGCTCAAAATGACCGTTGGGCGAAGAATCAGCAAATTGCTTATATTTTTGCGAATGGAAAGGAAAATCTTGCAAAAGCAGTTTCACAAAGAGCAAAAGTGATTATCGGTAAAGTTTATAAAAACGATAAAACGATGATTCAAGCGACTACTTACTCGATGGGAAAAGCGGAAGGAATCATCACGGATTTGAGAGCAGATTTATTAATTAACCTGAAAGTTCCAGGCGATTATCGAATTGCTTTTAAGAATGATGATCATTTTTGGTTGAGAAAGGAAACTCGAAAAGTTGATATGAATCTCTTGATTCAAAAAATTCCTTATACAGAAGGTGTGGCCGTTGATAAAGAAAATATCATCCGAATCAGAAATGAATTTGGAAAAGATTACATCGCTTCCGGCACCGATAATACTTATATGTCAACAGATTTGACCAGCCTTAAACCACCAGTTTATTTCAATCAAATAGCCGTCAATGGGAATTACACATTGGAAGCAAGAGGTATTTGGAGAATGGAGAATGGATTTATGGGTGGAGCTTTTGTCAGCTATTTGGTTTATCATGAAGCGACTCAATCCTTGATTTTTATGGACGGTTTCGTTTATGCACCCGAACTTAGCAAACGTAAGTATATTCAGCGTTTGCAGGTTATTATGGATTCTTTAGAATTCTTAGGAACAAAATAATTACTTTAATCCGGGAACAGATAATTTTGAATCAATACATTTAACTGTTTTTGAATGTCGCTTTTTCGTGATTGAAATACTGATATTCGCCGATTTTTTATTTTATAATAATTTTGAAAAAAATCGGCGTCATCGACGTTTCAATCACGTCAAAACGATAAAACCCATAACTCGATTACCTCGAAATCCCTAACGCCTAATTAAAATACCTCATCGCCTTCTTTTCTACCTTTCACCCACTGACTCCACTTTTCATTATAAGCATGAATTTTGTCCGTTTCCCTTCCATCATTATTCACGATTGGCAAACCTTGATTGTACCATTCGAATATTCCGCCATAAAGATTATAAACGGTTTTGAAACCTACTTTTTCCAATTTTTTGGTCACCTTTTCGCTTCGATAGCCAACCGAACAATAAATAATAATTGTCTTAGATTTATCTAACTTTTCAACCGATTGAATATCAAAATCGTCATAACCCACCCAGACTGAATTCTCCACATGACTGACATTATATTCTACTTTTTCTCGTGCATCTAAATAAATAACGGTTTCAAACTGCTTCACTTCCGCAATCGAAACTTCCTTTACATTATGTCGAAGTAACCTTTGTAATTTCTTCTGAAACTTAGGGCTTTCAACCTGTGCGTCAGACCGAGTGAAACAGCTTGAGAGAAAGACAATGGCAATTAAAACTATTTTTGAAATATGCTTCATGGTTTGATTAATTGATTGATTACATAACGATTGAACCGATATCATTTCTTATTAATTCATCATGCTCTTTCTTTTGTCAGTGTTTCTATTATCCACGCAAAAAATACAACTAATACCGAACCGATTAAATTTAACCACAAATATTCTAATTGAATAATATCATACGCATTTAAAGCAAACGTAGTAATAATCACGATTTCGGTAATAATTCCTGCAATAAAGACCGCTTTTCCACCTATCTTTTTGAAGGAAAAAGCAACGATAAAAATTCCTAAAATAGTCCCGTAAAATAACGACCCAATAATATTTACGGCTTCTATCAAATTATCGAATAACGAAACAGAAGACGCAAAAATCAAGGCAATTACGCCCCAAGCTATCGTAAACCATTTGGACGCTTGAAAGTAATGGTCATCTGATTTTTTTTTGCCAAAAGAACGACGATATAAATCAATCGTGGTCGTCGTTGATAATGCATTTAACTCCGCAGCAGTCGAAGACATTGCAGCAGAAAAGATAACGGCTAAAAGTAACCCAACTAAACCTGTGGGTAGGTTATTCATGACAAATGTGATGAAAACAAAATCGGCTTCCCGAGAAGAATCATCCACATTTTTGATAAGTGTCTGGATTTCCTCATTCGTCTCTTTATAGTTTCCTTGTAACGTATTCACTTCATTTTTTGCTTCCTCAATAGTTGCTTCATCGCCATCATTCATCGCATCTACCAAATTAAAAACAGCCGTTTTCTTTTCTTCAAAAATGATATTTTGACGTTTTTCTAAATCTTCAACCTGTTCCACATAACCACTTTCGATTAAGCTCTTTTTGGCAGCAGCATCGAAGAAAGCTGGCGGTTCGTTGAATTGGTAAAATACAAAAAGCATCGCACCGATAAACAAAATCGAAAACTGCATTGGTACTTTAAAAACGCCATTAAACAATAATCCTAAACGACTTTCCGTCAATGATTTCCCTGAAAGGTAGCGCTGAACTTGTGACTGATCCGTTCCGAAATAAGAGAGAAAAAGGAACGTTCCACCGAGTAACGATGACCAAATATTATAGCGATTCGATAAGTCAAATTCCAAATCTACAACTTTCAACTTCCCCATTTTTCCTGCCACATCAACCGCTTCACTAAAGCTCACCGTTTCCGGTAATTGATTAATCAAAATCATAAAAGCGATAAACATTCCACCGAGAATGATAATCATTTGCTGTTTCTGAGTTTGACTCACGGCATCCGTTCCGCCCATAACGGTATAAAACGTCACAACAATTCCGATGACCAAAATCGTATAACTCAAATCCCAACCTAAGATTTTATTTAAAATAATCGCTGGTGCAAAAATCGTTAAACCCGCTGCCAAACCTCTTGACATCAAAAAGAAAACCGCTGCCAATGTTCTCGCTCGAACATCAAACCGAGTTTCTAAATATTCGTAAGCGGTATAAACTTTCATTTCGTAGAATCTCGGTAATACGAAAATTGCTAAAATTACCATCGCTATTGGTAAACCAAAGTAAAACTGTGCGAACTGCATACCATCAGAAAAGGCCTGTCCAGGCGTCGAAAGAAAGGTAATTGCACTGGCTTGAGTTGCCATAATCGATAAGCCGATTGTCCACCATTTTTGTTGTCGATCGCCCATTAAGTAAGATTCTACATCTTGCTTCCCTCGAGTTTTCCAAACGCCATAACCTACAATTCCTGTTAATGTTATTATTAATACAATCCAATCGAGTGTGTTCATTATTTTTTCAGACGTTCGTATTTAGATATTAGACCGTTAGATTATAAAAATTAACGTCTAATATCTAAATACTAAAAAAGCTATTGATATTTAATCGTAAATAAATAAAATAGTATAATCAAAATAAAGTGCAGTATTAGCACGACGGTGTAAAGTCGATTCCAAGTACCGAGAATCGGAGGTTTTTCATCTTCCATATTATTTTGTTTTTGATACGCACATCTTTATATATTTTACCGTAGATATACAGAGACGTGTGTATTTCACGTTTGAATTAATTAATTTTCAAGAAATCAATCAATTTTAAAAACAATGTTAAGGAATTTTTGAAGGCAAGACAAATATGATAAGTCAAGAAGTCGTTAAAATTGATTTGAAGGAATGTATTTGGTGACATATAAATATCTAAATACATTAGTATTTAACGCATTAAAGTTTTGTTTTTAGCGAATTTTCGCTAAATTCGTGCGAATTTCACAACTTCCTAAGTATCTTATTGTTTAAATGATTTAGAATTAATCCTGAGCAATCGGGACAAGTATAAATAAAACCTTATTTTTGCAAGCAACTTCAATAATTGCGGTGCAAAATATTCATTAGAAAAAGGGGCTAAGACTTACACTAAAAACCCAAAATGCCTATTAAAATAGCATTAGAAGATAAAATAGTCTATAATTTAGTTTCCAATATTATTAAACTTTTAAAAACATCCTGAAAATGGTCTTTGATTTGGACATGATAAAGGCACATTATGCTGCCTTACCGGGGAAATTAGACGCAGTTCGCAAGGAACTTGGTCGCCCGATTACGCTTGCTGAGAAAATTTTATATTCACATTTACACGCTGAATCTCCTTTAGCTAACTATGGTCGTGGAGAAGATTACGTCTTTTTCGCTCCTGACCGTGTAGCAATGCAAGATGCCACGGCACAAATGGCGTTATTACAATTCATGACTGCAGGACGTGATAAAGTGGCTGTACCTTCTACCGTTCATTGTGATCACTTAATTCAAGCAGAAACCGGAGCAGTTGCTGATTTAGCGAAAGCGAATGATGTCAACGCTGAGGTTTATGACTTCTTAGCTTCTGTTTCTAATAAATATGGAATCGGATTCTGGAAAGCTGGTGCAGGTATTATTCACCAAGTAGTTTTGGAGAATTATGCTTTCCCAGGTGGAATGATGATTGGTACAGATTCTCACACACCAAATGCTGGTGGTTTGGGAATGGTGGCTATCGGTGTTGGCGGTGCTGATGCGGTGGATGTGATGGCAGGAATGCCTTGGGAATTAAAACAACCTAAATTAATCGGTATCAAACTAACCGGTAAATTAAGCGGTTGGACTTCTCCTAAAGATGTTATTTTGAAAGTTGCAGGTATTTTGACTGTAAAAGGTGGGACTGGTGCTATCGTTGAATACTTCGGTGACGGCGCTCAAAGTTTGTCTTGTACAGGAAAAGGTACAATCTGTAATATGGGTGCAGAAATCGGAGCAACGACTTCTACATTCGGTTATGGTGATGCAATGGGTCGTTATTTACGTGCGACAGGTCGTACCGCAATTGCTGACGCAGCAGACGCAGTAGTGGAACATTTAAACGGTGATCCTGAATGTTATGAAAATCCTGAAAAATATTTCGACCAAGTTATCGAGCTTGATTTGAATACATTGGAGCCACACGTTAATGGACCTTATACACCAGATTTAGCTTGGCCTATTTCTAAGTTAGCACAAGCAGTAGAAGACAATAATTATCCGCCAGTATTAGAAGTTGGTTTGATTGGTTCTTGTACAAACTCTTCTTATGAAGATATGACTCGTGCGGCAAGTTTAGCACGTCAAGCAGAAGCTAAAAACTTAAAAGTTAAGGCGGAATATACGATTACACCGGGTTCTGAATTAGTTCGTTACACGATTGAGCGTGACGGATTGGTAGAAGATTTTAACAAGATTGGTGGGGTTGTTTTAGCAAATGCTTGTGGTCCTTGTATCGGACAATGGGCAAGACATATTGATGATAAGAATCGTCCAAACTCAATTATTACTTCATTCAACCGTAATTTTACAAAACGTAACGATGGAAATACAGCAACACACGCATTTGTTGCTTCTCCAGAAATCGTAACGGCTTTGGCAATTGCAGGAA
>CAWVWD010000132.1:0-9009 GCA_963933585.1 uncultured Saprospiraceae bacterium | reverse complement strand
AGCCTAAAATCAAAAATGCCAATCCAAAAACAACGCAATATCGAAATCATTATTTAGATGCGTTTGCCCTTGTACGAAACAACAACACATCAATACGAAAATATGACAACATATCATTTAAACATCATAACCCAAAATCCGCAACATATCAACAGCTGTTTGTTCTTCACTATAAACGGTATCTACGAAGTTTCCCTTATCATCTTGATCAATAATCAATACTTTTGGAGAAGGGACTAAACAGTGTTTAATGCCGCCATAACCACTAATCGAATCCTGATAAGCTCCGGTGTGAAAGAAGCCAATATAAAGTGGTTCTTTGTCATCATCGTTATAAGTTGGCAACATAACTTGCTGGTTGAAATCTTCTGAGTTATAGTAATCAGAATGGTCACAGCTAATTCCACCGATATTTACTTTCGTATATTCATTTTTCCATTTATTGATTGGCAATAAGATAAATTTCTCTAAAATCGACCAAGCATCAGGAATAGTATTCATCAAACTATTGTCGACCATATACCAAAGTTCGGAATCATTTTGTTGTTTTTGTTCCAAAACTTTAAAGATGGTCGCACCACTTTCGCCGACTGTATATTTACCAAATTCCGTATAAATATCGGGTTCGTCAATATCATCTGCTTCGCACATGCTTTTGATATTATTAATAATTTCAGTGACAATATATTTGTAATCATACTCGAAACCCAAGTTGTTCCGAATCGGAAAACCACCCCCTAAATTGAAAGCAGAAAGTGAATTACACGATTTCTTTAATTCAGAATATAGCTTTAATGCCTTTTGAAATTCGCCCCAATAATACAATGTATCTTTGATTCCAGAATCTACGAAAAAATGCAGCATGATGAGCTTAAAACGCGCATCATGTTGAATTTCATCATTATAAAAATCTACGATTTCAGTTTGACGAATACCCAAACGAGAAGTATAATAAGCCGATTGAGGTTCTTCATTAACCGCCATTCGGATACCGATTTTAATTTTGTGATTTAACTCGGGTAACCGCTCTTGAAGGCGACGAAATTCTGATTTTGAATCTAAAACAATCATAGAATTCGTAAATCCATCTTTATGTAATTGGATAATCTTATCTAAATAGCTGTCTGTTTTATAGCCATTATGTACTAATATTTTATCCGTTTGTATTTCACCTTCCTTATATAATTGATAGATTAAATCAATATCATAAGAAGAAGAGGTTTCAATCTGAATATCTTCTTTTAAGGCAGCTTTGATGACAGTAGAAAAATGATTACACTTTGTACAGTAGCAATAGTAATATTTTCCTTTATAATGACTTTTACGAATTGCTTGATTAAAGTTATTTTTTGCCTTTTTTATTTGTGCATTAATCCTTGGTAGAAATAATACTCGTAAAGGTGTCCCGTGTTTCTCTATTAAATACTTCAGAGAAAGCCCATAGAACGTTAGATGATTTTCACGTAAATCAAATCCTTCTTGCGGAAAATCATAAGACTGATCAATTAAATCAAAATATGTATTTTTCAATATCTTAAACTTGAATATAAATTTTGAATAAAAAATTGTGTACAAAAATACTTCTCACTAAATTATTTTTTTAATTCCTGCATTTTCCCAAAAACTTCCCAATCTCCAAACTTATTACTATTCCATTTATGATTAAAGTGAATCGTTCCGCCTTGCGTTTCGATATCTCGATGGTCGAATTTCCAAACATGGAAGCCGACTAAAGCATCTGCTTTTATCAAACTCCAAACATTTTGTAATAGACTTTGGCGAGATTTAATGGCTTCGATAACGTGTTTTTCGATTCCGTCCGAGAAAGATTCTATGGTTTTTTGAAAGTGATTGGCGATGGAATTTTGAACATCATTAATGTCAATAACTTTTGGATTAAAATCCCTTAAAGCGTCATTAACTGCTTTTTGAACTTGCTGACTCAATGCTAACCTTCCAGCTTCTGCACCTTCATTACTGACATTGTTTTCTTCCATCAGTACAGAAACAACTCCTGCGATTCCAGGAACGTATTGTTCAAAATAGGGAATTTTGATTGGATGTAATTCCGTTTCCCAAATTCCAATGTCTTGTGGAATATGTAAAATATTATCTCGGTGGATAGAACCACGAAGATTATTATGACTTCCTTTGGAAAAACTAAAGATGGCTTTTCCTGAGATTGTAAAATCTGGGTTTATCGTAATGGCTTCTCCATCTACTCGAAAGAAAATATTCCACAAGTAAGGCTCTGCATTTCCCCAACTTGTTCTTTTTTTATGTAAAGAGAGTGTATGTAAAGCTATTTGTAATTGGATAAGTTTGAACATTATTTTATTTGTGTTTCAGTGTGATCGTCTTCGACTCATTGTTATATTACTTCATTATTATCGTTCCTTCGGTACTTATTGTTACCTTATTAATTGTGTAATAAGAATAATAACAATGAAGGAATGAACGGAACAATAACAATGCAACAATGAAACTTTTAAAAGGTTGGACATCCGACTGGACCTGAGCCCGATGGTTGTCCAAAAAGCCATGTTTTATAGGTTAAACCTATTTCAAAACCACCATTTGAGCGGGACGCAATATCTAAGCTTGAAATATTGAAATCATAGGCCGCTGCAAGGCTAAAACGGTTAATATCAAACTTTGCAATAATAATTTGCGAATCGCCAACACGATGCATTGTACCTAAATAAAAAGCGGTTTGACCGTAATCGTCTGATATTTGAGAATTGACACGGAACTTTAATAAACCGCCCAAATTCACTTCTTGGTGCGGCCCTTGAAATAGGACAACGGCTCTCGGAATGAGTGATAAACCATCGGTAATTGGAAATTCTACTCCGGCGTGTGCAGTCCATCTCATATAAAGTGGATTTTCTGCTCCTTGAACAAAACTCATATTGGGTTCATTCATGTGAGCAACAGCAAAACCTGCATAAAAACTGGTTTTTTTAGTTGGCGTAAAAAACCAAGCGACACCAGCTCCCATATCTAAATAGACGAAATTATCACGAGATAGATTTTCACCACTTGAAATATTTGGGTTTAAGTTTTGACCATCAAATTGACTGTCAAATAATAATTTTCCAAAGTTCACGGCTTGTTGACCAAAACCGACTTGAAAACCTCCTGAAAGGTAGTGAATTCCTTCGCCTGAAAGATCTTTACTATAAGAAGCGGATAAGGCAACTTGCGTATTTCTGAACTCCGCATCTCCAGCCTTATCGTTATACATCATTAAGCCGACACCGACAAAATCATTTTGCAAATAACTTTCTAAAATATTTGCATCTACGGAGGCTAACATCGTTTCGTAAGGTACCGTTACGCTCTGCCATTGACTACGATATTGTGTGACGGCACGAATGTCTTCTACCATTAAACCAGTCATGGCAGGATTCAGCGAAAGCGGAGAATTATAGAACATTGAGAAATGATTGTCTTGTGCCTTTGCACTTGCCAATATTCCTACTAAAAGTATAATTGTGAATATGTTTTTCATGGTTGAAATATGTTTGATTGTTGAATCATTTGCTTGCTTCCTAAAGTAATCGTTTGACGATTGAATCCTTCTCCAATCCTTCCTTTTTGAGGGAAGGGAGCCGGACGATAAATCTCGACCTTAACAGAATCGAGTGTTCTCGTTCGGCTTCTCTCCCTTTGATGGGGAGAGATTGAGTGCACGTACTCACAAAAAGACAATTTTCTATTTTCATAGGAAACAATTAAATAATTAAACAATTATCTAATAATCATTACATTACCTGTTTTTAAAATTACGTTTCCGTTTAATGTACAAGGTGCTTCGACGTAATACACATAAACGCCAGTGTTGAGTTCTTGTCCATTATGTGTTCCGTCCCAACCTTCGTTGATATCAGTAGTTTCAAAAACCAACTCGCCTGAACGACTGTAAACTTTGAAATTATAAATAAATTTCAAGGTACTTCCTCGAACGTAAAGTACGTCATTTAAACCATCGTCATTTGGTGAAAATGCGTTTGGTACGATGACTAAACCATCGTTGCAACTGGAAACGATTTGTAGCTGAACAGAATCTTGTCCAATACAACCATTTTCTAAATCTGTGATTTGAACATTGTAAGTTTGATTCGACGAAAGTGTCACTAAAGGTGCGTTACAATTGATACAAGATATTCCGAGGTTTGGTGACCAAATAAATTCTAAATTTGAATTTAGAGCGTCTTCTGTTAATGTGATTGCAGTTGATTGACCTTCAAATACATTTTGAATTTGTGTGGGCAAAATAGACGTCACATCTATTACATTTACGGTAACTATTGCATCTGCTGACGGACAACCTGGTATTGTACCTAACACGTTATAAACGGTACTTTCTGTTAAAGTTGTGATTGGTCGTTTGGCGGTTGAATCATTCAAACCGGTAGCTGGCATCCAAACATATGTTGTTGCAAAACCCTCTACACTGATTTGAGTTGGATCATTTGCACAGATTGTAAATTCGCCATCTTCTAATATTGCACCGTCCACCAAAAATACCGTTATGGTATCTTGAATAATACAATTATCATTTTGAACGGTTAAATAGTAATCGGTATCAACGATTGGTGTTACATTTGGATTTAAAATTAGCGGATCGCTGATTGTATTATCACCTGACCAACTATATGTTCCAGTTCCGATTCCGTCCAATTGAACGGTATTTCCAAGACAAGTCCCTATATCTTCTCCTGCATTTGCTAAATCATTGTCATAAATAGTAATGGTAATTGTATCTTTTATATTACAACCGTTTGCCGTTGTTGTTTGTACAATATAATTAGTGGTGACATTCGGAAAAACGTAAGGATCTGGACAATAAACACATGAAATATTATTATTTGGTGACCAAATTGGATTTGTACCAATCGTTGTGTTTAATTGGATAGAATCATACTGACAAATAGTTATATCTGTACCAATGATATTTTGATTTTCATCGATAACAGTTACTTTAACGGAATCGGTATCGTAACAAGTTGCTGTCGTGTAAAGTGTCACGTAGTAAGTTGTCGTTGAATCTGGATTTGCGAAAGGATTATTACAACTTTCGTAACACGTTAACCCTATTTGTGTATCAGCCCAGCTATAATCCAAAACGGTAGAAGAGCCGTAAGCGAATAATTGAATGATGTCGCCTTCACAGATTGTCGTATCATTACTTGTACTAACTTGATTTGTGATGATTGGAATGACGGTAATCGTTACGGTATCTTTATCAATGCAGCTTTCTGCGGAAGTTACCGATAAAATGTAATCCGTCGTCTGTGTTGGCGTTGCGATTGGCGTAGGAATCGTATCGTTATCTAATGTTCCAGAAGGCGACCATTGGTAAGTGCCAATTCCTGAACTATTTAATTGAACGCTATTTTGTAAACAAACAGATTGGTCAGAACCAGCATCTGCCGTCGGTGTTAGGTTCACCCGGATTTGAGTAGTCGCTGTATCGAAACATCCGGAAGTCGTTCCAGCTATTAATTGAATATTATAGGTTCCGGAATCGATGTAAGTAAAATAAGAATTTGCGGTAGAATCAACAAAACCTAAATAATCAAAATCCCAAGCCCAACTATCGACGATATCTCCCGCGTAAGAACCTGTTACGGTGGAAGTATTTTGTAAACTGATAATTTGTGGTGTACAGCCAACCGTTAGGATATTTGCGAAACTTGCGTTTGGATTTCGTCCAACTACGATATTTACGGTTTTTGAATTAGAACAATTAGAAGTTGAAAAATGTAATGTTACTGGGTAAATGCCGGGCGTTGAGAAAAATACATATGGAATAGAATCTGTACTATTCGGAACGAAACCATTAAAGTCCCAATAAAAAGAATCGATTGGTAAACTAGAAATAAATGTCGGTGTAAAACTTATCGTTGCTGTATCACAAACTACCGTATCAGATGCTGCTATCGTTGCAAATAAATTATCTACAATTACAGGAGCTGTAGTTGGTATGATTTCAATACAGCCTTGTGTTCCTTCTAATATTAATAATGGAAAATAGGCACCACTTGTTGCATAGTTATAAGTTTGAACATTTATGGTATCAGAACTCGTATTAATAACGAAATTTCCATCACCATAATCCCAAATATAGCGAGTCGTATTAAACGCATTTCCTGTAAATGTGATTAGATCATTCGGACAAGCATCTAAGGGTGATACATTAAATGTACCATAGGGTCCACCTATAGAAATATAACTTGGACGAATTAAAGTATCCGTACAGCCATTAATATCAGTCACGACCAAACTCACATCAAATCCTCCCGAACTTACATAAGTATAAGATGGATTCTGATTCGTAGACGTTCCAATTCCATCACCGAAATCCCAGAACCAATTTACTGCACTGGTCGAAGAATCACTAAAGTTTGTTACTAAAATTGGACAAGTCGCATTGAGTGAATCTGCTGCGAAATCTGATATTGGATTGATGACTTCCACTAAATTGGAGATACAGAATGTACTATCACAACCAGCATAATCAGTTACGGTTAAGCAGATATTATAAGTTCCTTTTGTGCTGTAATTATGAATTGGGTTTTCTAATGTAGAAGTATTTCCATCACCGAAATCCCAAAGGAAACCAGTTAATAGTCGTCCTTTTCCATCTGAAAGATTATTGAAATTTATAGCTTGATTGATACAAACAAAAGTATCTGCCGTCTCAAAACTTACATCTGGTTGAATAACTTGCATATATTGCGTTCTGTTTTTTGTTCGAGTACAGCCAAAAGAGTTTGTTGCGACGAGTTTTACACCAAATGTGTCTTGATAAGTAAATGTTGCGGTTGGATTTTGTAAAATAGATGTTTGTCCGTTTCCAAAAGTCCAAGACCAATTGGTAATTACACCATCAGAAGTCGTCGAAATATCGGTAAATTGAACGGTCTCGCCCGGACAAGATTGTTGGTCTGCACTCATCTGGGGATAGATATCATAGACTTTAATCGTATCATTAAATATAATCGTATCTCGGCAATTATTTACGTCGGTTATTATTAATTGATAATCAAAATATGTTCCTGCTGATGTGAATTTAATCGTTGGATTCGCAGCAGTAGCGTTTGGAATAGTCGCTCCTGGAACAATCCATTGATAAGAATTTCCATCGATAGAATTATTAGAAATTTGAATATTTAAAGGTGCACAACCACTATCTGACGAAAATGAAAAGTTTGCAATAGGGTCTGTAATAGTTAATGTTTTCGAGTAATCATGTATACAGCCAGTCGTATCGTTAAAAACAGTAAGTGTTACAATATACGTTCCTGTACTTGGAAATGTAAATATTGGATTGGCAATATTTGACGTGTCACTTGATGTAGAACTAACACCAAAATTCCAAAAATAACGATGTTCTCCTACCGATTGATTAATAAAATTAATCGTATAAGGAGTGTTACAATCTCGAACGAGACTAAATTCTGCCCTTGCAGGTTGAATCTCTACATAACTTAATTTTTCTAAAGTATTGGAACAGCCATTATGGGTTGCTGTTAATTTAACATCATAAAAACCAGTATCCGCATAAATCCGAGTTAGATTCAGGGCTACATTTGTACCTCCGTCACCAAAATCCCATAAAAAATCATCCGTCCAAGTGCTTGATAAATTGGTAAAAATAATATCGTCATCAACACAAACCACTGTATCATCTGCAGCAAAATCTATGACAGGCGGAAAACCAACGGCTACAATATTGCTGATGGTTGTATTATTGGCGCAGCCTTGTGAATTAGTGACGGTTAAAGTCATGTCATAAACGGCTGTATCTGTCAAGGTAATCGTTGGATTATTAGTGGTAAATGTTCCCAAAAAAGAGCCTCCGGATATATTCCAATTATAAGATGTGATTGGAAAAATGGAGAATGATTCATCCGAAAAGGTAATATTTAACGGGGAACAACCACTTATGGTATCAACTGAAAAATCTGCAATTACCGTTTGAATTTTAACGGTATCTGTAACCACTGTCGTCGTACAACCAACGGATGAAATCGCGGTAAGCGAAACAGGAAATATACCGAAAGTAACGTAGGTGTGTGAAGGGTTTTGAGCGGAAGAAGTATTGCCATCTCCAAAATCCCAAAGGTAAGTGCTTCCTGCTAAATTCGATGTTCCTGTGAAGGAAATAGAATGAGGAATAGCACAAGCTAAGTTACTGTTATTGAGTGTGTAAGAAACTTGTGGTGCATCATTTACTTGAATACAGTTTTGATCTATTACAGTAGAGGTACATCCATTTTTTGTCGCCGTTAGAGAAACAAAAAAGCAACCATCCGTTTGAAAAATATGTGTTGGATTTAACTGCGTTGAAGTGTAACCATCACCAAAGTCCCAAAGCTGATTAGATATATTTCCTGGCGTCGTGTTCGTAAAAGAAACATTTAATGGTTCACAGCCGGAAGTTGGCGTATAAGTGAAAGATAGTAGACTATTTATTTTAATAAAATTATTTTTAGTCTTTGTCTTACTACAATTCAAAATATTATCTGTAACGGTTAACTGTATATTGAAATTTCCTAACTGTGTATATGTATGTGTTGGATTTTGCGTCGTCGCAGTATTTCCATCTCCAAAATTCCAGAGGTAAGTTAAATTCGGATTTGCTGTTGTTAAATTAGTGAATGCAACGGTGAAAGGTGTATCACAGGAAGTCCTTTGTGAAGCTGAAAAATTTACTATTCCAATATCATTTGCAATGATAGAATTTGGAATTGTTGTGACATCCGAGCAACCATTTACATCCGTTACAGAAAGTGTAACATTATAAGCTCCAGCGTTATTATAGGTATTGTTAACGGTTATTCCAGAAGCAGCGTTTCCATCGCCAAACGCCCATTGATATAAATTAATGGCACCACTGCCAATGACAGAATTATCTGTGAATTGAACAGGAAGTGGCGAACAACCTGTAGTGGGTGTCGGCGTAAATTGTGCTTGTGGCGAACTAAAGAAAGTCAA
>CAWVWD010000131.1:0-9033 GCA_963933585.1 uncultured Saprospiraceae bacterium | reverse complement strand
ACAGCGACGGCAAATACAGGCTGGAACTTTGACGGATGGAAAGAAAACGGGACAACGGTTTCTGCGAATGCAAGTTATACATTCACAGTGTCTGCGGATAGAATATTAATTGCAGAATTTTCACAGCAGCAGTTGACGATTAATGTAACTGCAGATTCATTACAAGGTGGAATTATCACTGGTGGAGGAACGTATAATTATGGACAACAAGTAACGATTACAGCGACTTCGACACCGAGTTCTCCATGGATTTTTGAAGGTTGGTATGAGAATGGAGCGTATGTTTCTAATTTAGCGACTTATACATTCACCGCTTCCGCAAATAGAGACTTAATGGCGAATTTTGATTTTGATGTAAATACGAAAGTAATTTCAAAAGTAGAAGCGAATGTAACATTAAGTCCAAATCCGACGGCTAATATTTTACGAATCCAAATCGAACATCCGACTTTGAAATTTGATAAAATTCAGATTTACAATATGATTGGGCAATTGACACAAGTCAATAATCTGAATGGTCAAAAATCGAAAATGATTTCGGTAAATTCACTTCCTGTCGGAACGTATATCATTCAGATATATTCGGAAGATGAAACACAGGTGATTGTGGATAAAATTGTTATAGTAAAGTAGTAGAATTAGGAATACTTTATTTATAATTCTATAGTAGTTATTGGCAGGATTGTTCATTTATTTGAGCAATCCTGTTTTTTTTTGAATTAGCATAATATTAGAATTAGTAAAAAAAATGTGATCAAATTATTACTCATGAGAATCTTTTTCTACATTCGTAATGTTAACTTAGTGTTAAGTTTGAATTAATCGAATGTGAAGTGAAGAATATAGTTTGTGTTAATTAATGTTTTCAGTAAATTATAGTAGGAATATTACTTTTGAGCAATATAAATAGTAGAAATATTGATTGGTAAAAACGGTACTTGATTTTATATTCTGAGGCGTCGAAAATAGAGGATTATGAGAAATAAAAATATTTTTAAGGCATTACTGGTAGGTTTACTAACCATTGTTACATTAAGCGCTTCGGCACAAGCATTTGGTTATCAATTTATAAAAAAAGGTAAAAAGAAAGTTCGATTGAAGTTTGAGCAAGTCAATAATTTGATTATTCTACCGATTACCTTGAATGATACTTTTGAATTGAAATTCATCGTGGATACAGGCGTCCGTCATACCGTGATTACTAAAAAATCTTATCTCGATAGTTTGTCGGTTCATTATGGACGAAAGTTTCGCTTAACCGGAGCGGATAAAGAATCTTTTGTGGATGCTCAATTAGTTCATGGTTTAAAATATGGAATGAAAGGTGTGGAAGCGAATAGCCAAACAGCTTTAGTTTTGGATGATGATTATTTTGGTTTGGATAATTCATTAGGGTTTCCAATTCATGGAATTTTGGGAATGGATTTATTCATGCGTTATACGGTTAAGATTGATTATGAAACGAACACGATGACATTGACTGAACCGGATAGATTTAAAGTTCCAAAATCTTGTCAAGCCATTGATATTGAATTGATACAAGGAAAGCCATATATTGAATCTGTCATGACGTTAGAGAATGGTCAAACAATGACGAATAAATTATTGATTGATTGTGGAGCGAGTTTGAGCTTGATGCTAGATATGAATTCTGATGAAAGAATTACCTTGCCAGAAAAATTTATTCATGGTATTTTTGGTCAAGTTTTAGGAGGTGATTTAGAAGCATATGTGGGAAGAGTTAATTTTGTCGGTATGGGAAATTATGCGTTCAAAGACGTCGTTACAAATTTCCAAATCCCATTTTGGATTGATACGGTAACGAATACAAACGGCTTGATTGGCGGCGGAATTCTGAGTCGATTTGATGTTACTTATGATTTTATGCGTAATAAAATATACCTGAGAAAAAATAGCTATTTTGATGCTCCTTTTACACAAGATAGAAGCGGTTTGCACATCAAATTACAAGGGAATAGCTTTAATCAGTTCATCATTGCAGATGTAATTGCAGGTTCGCCAGCGGATGTCGCCGGAATTCAAACTGGTGATATTATTTTAAAATGTAATGGGAAACCATTTGAACGATTATCCTTGGATTACATCACGAATACCTTACAGCGTGAATCGGAAACAATGGTTCGATTAACCATTTTACGAAATGGAAGTGAAGTTGATGTAAAGTTTAAATTAGAAGATTTGATTTAAATGAATAAGATTATTTCTAATAAAAAATGACCGTTATTACGAATTCGTAATAACGGTCATTTTTTATTAGAAATAAAGAAGATTTAAACCATTTCAATTAATACACGGTTCACATTTTCCTCAATTCTTTTATTAATATTGGAAGTATCAGCTTTTTCGAATTTCTTACCAATAACTTTTTCGTATAATTCGATATAACGTTCCGAAATCAAATCTACAAAGGCATCTGGCATAATCGGCATAATTTGACCTTCTTTACCTTGAAAACCATTCGCGATCAACCATTCTCTCACAAACTCTTTCGATAAATGTCTTTGATCTTCCCCTTTTGCTTGACGTTCTTCGTAACCGTCAGCATAGAAATAACGAGAACTATCTGGGGTGTGAATTTCATCAATCAAATAAATCGTATCATTGATTTTCCCAAATTCATATTTTGTATCTACTAAAATCAACTCTTGTTTTGTCGCGATTTCTGTCCCTCGTTGGAATAATGCCCGTGTGTATTTTTCCAATTGTAAGTAATCAGTCTCACTTATAATATCTTGAGCGATGATTTCTGCTCTCGAAATATCTTCATCGTGACCTTCCGTCGCTTTAGTCGCAGGTGTGATAATTGGTTCTGGGAACTTATCGTGTTCTTTCATTCCTTCGGGCATCGTAACGCCACAAAGTACTCTTTTTCCACTTTTATATTCTCTCCAAGCATGACCAGTTAAATAACCACGAATCACCATTTCAATTCTGAAAGGCTCACACATTAAGCCAATCGCAGCATTTTCATCCGGTGCAGCCATTAACCAATTTGGAACAATATCCTTTGTCCAATCTAAGAAAGTAGTTGCTACTTGATTGAGCACTTGTCCTTTGTAAGGAATCGGACGAGGAAGAATATGGTCAAAAGCCGAAATTCTATCAGACGCGATCATCACTAAAAATTTATCAGCAATGGTATAGACATCACGAACTTTACCACGATAAAACTTAGTCTGACTCGGGAATTCAAAATTGGTAGCAGCTACAGATTTACTTTCAATCGACATTATTATTTTTTTTGTAAATTTGAATAAAAGTAATTTTAATCACTTTATAAATATTTTGAAATCAGTAGTTTATAAAATGATTGTAATTCAAAGACACTCGTTTCTAATAATATAATCCAATTATAAGTTTTTCTAAATGAGAAACGGTTTGAATTACACCGCAAAAATATAAAACACTTTTATTAAGTGAGGATAATTTCTAATAATTCGGCGTTTTTATACTAAAAAATATTTTCCTAAACAGTAACAAAAGGAGATATAAGGTCGTAAAAAATCACATTTAGAGAACAAGAAATAAAAAATTATACAGTCAGATAAGTAGTATTTTACGAATTAATTTTAGTGAAGATAAATTTATGGTCGTTTTTTTGCTATACTCTTTTTTAGATATTTATAACTGTCACATATAAGTTCATCTCTATAGGACTTTTCGAGTGTATTTAAATTGGGAAAATTAAATCAGATTGAATTTCTTTTTTTTGAATAGATGACTGTTGATATAATTATCACGAGTATATATTTTTAGTACAAGTCGTTGATTATTAATAATATAAAAAATATGCTTAAAGCGTATTTTCCTAAAGCATCACAATAATTAGATTATGAGACAAGTAAAGCTATTTACTATATTTTTTATTGGAATTTTTTGTACCCCATCATCACTTTATGCACAGCAGCATTACACCGAAGCGGATAATATTCAGCTTGTTGCAGCTTTTGAGCATTCTTTGATTTTACATACAAATACGGTTTGGTCTTGGGGAAAGTATCAAGACTTCAATAATGAATTCAAAAATATTACAGTACCAACTATTACAACAAATTTGGATGGAATTATTTCAGTATCAGAAGGTTGTACTGCGAATCATACTTTGGTAATTAAAAATGATAGTTCTGTTTGGGCTTGGGGAAATAATAAATACGGACAAGTTGCCGTCCAAAACTCCAAAAATGAAGCATTTCCAGTAAAAGTACGCCAGCTTAGAAATATCATACAAGTGGCAGCAGGAAAAGGTCACAGTGTGGCATTGATGGCAGACGGAACGGTCTGGACTTGGGGATGGAACGAATTCGGTCAATTAGGTTTGGGAGATGACGCCGATCAAAATGTCGCTCGAAAAGTACCGAACTTAAAAGATGTTAAGGCAATCGCAGCTGGGGCAACACACACATTAGCTTTGAAAAAAGATGGAACCGTTTGGGCTTGGGGACGAAATAATGTGGGACAATTAGGAAATGGAAAAACTGAAATGGTGATTCGTCCGGAGAGTGTTTTAATACTCGAAAAAGTGACAAGTATCGCAGCCGGAGCGTATCATAATTTAGCCTTGACGGCTGACGGAAAAGTTTTCGCCTGGGGATGGAACGATTACGGACAAGTAGGAAGTGAAGTGAATTCTGATCGGACGATTCCTGTCGCTGTGGCAATTGATAATGTGAAATTGGTTCGTGCTGGAACATTACATAGCATAATTTTGAAAAAAGATGGAACGGTTTGGGCTTGGGGAGATAATACTTTTGGGCAGACCGCAGAATATAAAAAAGATAGAATTCAGACACCTCGAAAAATTAATACGTTAAAAAATATTCAAACGATTTCGGTAGGAGATATGCATAATTTAGCGTTGGATAAAGACGGCGAAATTTGGGCTTGGGGAATGAATGATAATGGACGTTTAGGAAATTCAAAATCAAATGGAACGATTCCATCGGCAGCTTTTAATGTCAATAATTTGACCGCAAAAGTTTACTTCGCTAATATGGATAATACGGTTTCTCGGAGCGTATCGATTCCGGCTTCTATGAAGATTTATGGTTTAGAAGAGATACAGCAAGAAGGGCATTTTGAAATCCCGATTGATGATGATTATCTGATTGATACAATGTATCACACCATTAAAATTGGTGATGTTTTGTTGGAAGCTTGCCCGACGGAACAAGCATTGAAAAAATTAACGATTCATTTGGCTTGCAATCAAGATTCATTGGTGAAGTTGACGTGGAATCTGAGTGCCGCTGATGATTTTTATGAAAATTTCTTTTTGGAAAGAAGTTTCAATGGTATGGATTGGACGGAAGTCGAGACGGAATTAGTGATTAATATTCAGGCATTTGAAACCAAGTTTTCAATAATGGATAAGATGGTTTTTGAAAATAAAAATACATTCTACCGCTTGAAACAATTAAACTGCGATGAGGATTATGTGTATTCTAATATTATAAAAACGGGATGTTTTTCGAATGAAACAGATGGACATTTTAAATCGAAATTCACAGTTTCTATTGATAATCCAACTCGAAAATCAATTACGTTTCAATTACAAGATGTTAAAGGAAATATTATAAAAAGAGTGATTTTGGAAGATAATAAAATTGCTTTCTCAGAGGGATTAGACTTAAAAAAAGGAACGTATTTCATGTTTTTAATTGATGAAAATTTACATCATGTCATGGATTCTAAAAAACTGATTAAGGTTGGAAAATAAATTGTTGAATTATTAAATTGTTGAATTGCTTTATTACTTGTAGGAAAAAATAATAATTTAGCAATCCAACAATTTTATAATCAATCAATCATATCATTTATGAAATATATTAAAACCTTATCATTAATGTTTTTTGTCGTTTTCTTATTCAATTGTGAGCGAGAAACAATTCATCAATATGAATTAGTAAAAGGTGAAATTGAACCGTTCTTGCAGGAAAATTTTGCAGCGGTTTTTGAAACTTCAGATACTCTAATCATTTACGATACAACGTATTTTAAAAATGCAATTTCGACTTTGAATAAATATAGTAATCACCTTGAAGAGAAAGATTCGATGAAGAATATGGAGCTTTTGATTCAAGTGAATGAAATTGAATTGGAACAAATTCAGCAAAAATTTCCTGAGATTTATGTGCCTACAAAAAGTCTAAAAGTGAATTTTGAAAGTGAGGAACGTGATATTAAGAAAATAATGCAGTTTTTATCAGCCTATCCAAAACAGTTTGAAGCTGCAAAAAGTCAATTAGAAAAACCGAGTCTTTTACATACACAACTAACATTGAAAATGCTTCCTGAAACATTTTCTTTCATTATCAATGATTTAACCAATTATCTTAAAGAAACGAATTCTTTCGATAAGTATCAATTAACGATTATAAATGCTGAATTAGCAGTCAAAGATTATTTGGCTTTTTTGAACAGTAAACTATTAAATGGAGAAGTTGTGAAATAATTATTTGATTGTATGAATAAGAGCCTATAAGGTTTTCAAAATCTTATAGGCTTCAAGCGTAAGCCAACTCATTTAATAAGTCATCAACTAACGGATTTTAATCTTTTGTGTCCTTATCAATCCAAGTATGATAAATTGCCATCCAAGCATAAAAGCCAACACAAGCGACCGAAATACAAGATAATATTAAATCTTGGTCATCATAAATCGTGATAATCCAGATGTTAGAAACTAGAAAAATCCCGGAAACACCGAGATTTAACCAACGGAATTTTTTGGTACGACTCGGATATAAAAACTTAATCGGAATAAAGTGCATAATGGCAAAAATGACAACCAAAACAAAGTTTATCCATTCCGAATTCGTTGTGAAATTATCCGTAACAAAGAATAAATAAAAAGCGACCATATTCCACAATATCGGAAAACCAATAAAATAATAGTCATTAGAAATCATCCCTTCCTTTCCATAATAAATCGCGGATGCAATTAAAATAATCGCTGCTCCCAGTAGCTTATAGTTTTCAGGTAATAATGGCGCTTCATAAATAAAGTAAGCTGGAATAATCGCATAAGTAGCAAAATCAATCACAGCGTCAACCATCGCACCATTAAAATTTGGCAAGACTTCCTTCACTTTGAATAATCGTGCAAACGTACCGTCCACACCATCAATGATTAAAGTAACAAAAAGCCAAATCATCGCCATTTTAAATTCGTGGTCAGCAATTGCCAAAATTGCCATAAATCCTGCAACAATGCCGGTAGACGTAAATGCATGCACGCTGAATGCCAATGCTTTTTGAGTAAATGTATATTTCATAGAAGTTTGATTTCTGTTGAATTGTAAAATTAAAAAAATATCGGAAAAGTCGAGCTTTTCACTGGAAAATTAGAGTGCAATAGGGAATGCGAAAATATATTGTTACGATATGCTATTTTTAATAAAAAGAGTAACAAATTATATTTGTTTTTTAATTTTTAATTACCTTACATATTGTTATTCTCTTTTTAAACCAAATTAATATTTTTTTTAACATTGATGCCCAAATCATTCCGATTGAAGTAGTTCGATTATTTAATCTAAATATATATTTAATGAAAAACCTTTTATCTTTTATTTTCTGCTTAACTATTTATATTACAGCGTTTGGACAAACAACTATTCATTCAGAAAATTTCACAGGTCAAAATGGGAAAGGCGCAGTAGGACCCGGCGGAAGTTCTCCAACTATTGATTTAACAGGAGTAACTTGGTCTATTGATGTTTCCGATTTGAATTTAGTAAATTTATCCGATTGGTTTCAAGTACAAAATGAAGTCTTTGAAGCAAGAGATGTTGATGGTGATGCTATTTGGCTTTCTCCCTCTATTGATATTAGTGCCTATTCTAATGTTCAATTTTCATTGGATGCTTTAGAAGATGGTGATATGGAATCTAGTGATATTTTTAATACGGAATATCGAATTAACGGAGGAGTTTGGACCATTGCTACAACAAATGGAAACTTGAATGAGAACTTTACATCTGTAACGGTATCAACAGCTGGACTTTCTGGAAATACGCTTGAAATACGAGTGATTACGAGTAATGGTGTTGGAACAGAATATCATCGGCTTGATAATATTCTAGTGGAAGGTACTTTGATTGCACCAAACGTTAATCTCAATGCAGCAACAAGTACAAAAGTCGAAGGCAATACCATTTTAATTCCTGTGACCATGTCAAGTTATTCTTCAGGTCCAGTTATCTTAAATGTAAATTTAGGCACGGCGAACACGGGCAATAATACTTACGATGCTGGAGATGTAACTTTAAGTACGACAACCTTAACTTTTAATGGAAACGGTTCTGATAATATTTCAATTATCTTAAATCAAGATATAGACGCTGATGATGAAGTGATTGAAATTACGATTTCAGAGCAAACAGTAACAGGTGTTAATATCGGAATTGGAGTACATACTTTAACTATTAAAGATGATGAGTTACCGACGGTTGGCGATTTAGTGATTAATGAGATAAATTATAACCCCGATGGAGATGATGATACTTATGAGTTTATCGAAATCTATAATGCAAGTGGTCAAAATCTTAATATTAGTGGGGTGACATTTACAAATGGTATTACTTATACTTTCCCAAATGGTACGACAATCAATACTTCGGAATATATCATTATCGCAAATACCTCGGCTACGTATGTAGGAAATGGCTATAGTGTTTATGATTTTGCAGGAACACTATCAAACTTAGGAGAAACTATTACACTTAAAGATGGTAATGGAAATACAATAGATGAAGTAACTTACGGGAGTTCTTCTCCTTGGGTGACGGCACCTAATGGTACAGGTGTGACGCTTTCTTTGAATTCTACAAAACAAAATACCGTAGATAATGATAATTCAAGTAGTTGGGGAGTGGGTTGTGTGGAAGGAGGAACGCCGGGTTCAATAAATGTAAATTGTTCTATTGAAAGTGAAGTGATTGCGGTCACCTCCTCTGAAGCCGTTACTATTTCTTCTTTAGAAAATACGATAAGTCCATTGTCTTCGATTCA
>CAWVWD010000130.1:0-9033 GCA_963933585.1 uncultured Saprospiraceae bacterium | reverse complement strand
CTATTCAAACACAGAAATATGTTTCCATGTTTTATTGGGCGATATTAATTGCTGTGTTTTCATTGATTTATCAAGGGAATATTGAACTTGGACATTTCCTCATTCTTTCGCCTCCATTAGCTGCATTTTTAGCTTTTAGCTTAACAAAATTAAAAAATAAAGCAGTTGCCGAGTTTTTACACCTTACTTTGCTAATAATTGTGTTAATTTTGCAGTACAAAGTTATTTTTTAAAAAATTATAAAAAACCTATGAGGTTTCAAAAATCTCATAGGTTTAGTCGTAAAATAATAAGATATGAAATTTGGTGTAGTAATTTTTCCAGGTTCAAATTGTGATAGCGATATGTTACATGTCGTGAGAGAAGTAATGGGATATGAAGTCGTAGAATTATGGCACAAAGATACTTCGTTAGAAGGATTTGGTGAAGGTGATTGTATTTTCATTCCTGGAGGTTTTTCTTATGGAGATGCTTTACGTGCAGGTGCAATCGCAAGATTTTCACCAATTATGACTTCTGTAATTGAGTTTGCAAATAATGGTGGTTACGTTTGGGGGATTTGTAATGGTTTCCAAATTCTTTGTGAAGCACATTTACTACCAGGAGCATTGTTACGAAACGAAAATCAAAAGTTTATTTGTAAAAATATTTACTTGAAAGCGGAAACGAATAATTCTGCAATTACAAGTGAAATTGACTTAAATCAACCGTTACGTATTCCGATTGCACACGCAGAAGGTCGTTATTATGCAGATGCTGCAATCTTACAATCCTTGAAGGATAATGACCAAATTCTATTCAGATATTGTGACGAAAATGGAGCGGTGACATCAGCCGCAAATCCAAATGGTGCGATTGATAATATCGCAGGAATTTGTAATAAAAACCGTAATGTTTTCGGTATGATGCCACATCCGGAGCGTGCAAGTGAAGATGCTTTAGGAAATACAGATGGTAAAATTATGTTCGATTCCCTTTTGGCAGCAATCGGTGTAATGACTGCTTAAATGTAGTTACAGTTTTTCGTTAACAGTTTCCTTATTTGTTTTATCCAAGGAATTTTGAGAAAAAAGGTTTTATAACCCTAATATTCAAAATTCCTTGTTCCTTAAACGTCACTTTAGCTATTGATTATCATTTGTTTAACAGTTCATTAACTACAAAAAATTAATAGAAAAGGTAATTTTGCTTTCACTGGTTAGAAACGATTAAAGTAAGCGTTAGAATTTAGACGAGTCGTGTGACTTTATCGCTTAATAACCAAAAAATAGTGTAATTTTAAGAGTTACCTCTATTAAACCGAAGTAAAAACAACAATTCAAAAGTGCTTATATGCGACAGATAATTTCAACTTTAATTTTCTCCTTAATATTTACTATCGGCCTTTTCGCTCAAACTCCAACTACTTGGAAGTGGGCAAAAAAAGATTTAGGGAATGGAGAATACTTATTCACTTACACAGCGACGATTTCTCCAGGCTGGGTAACTTACTCCATGCTTACCAATCCTGATTTAGGTCCAACTCCTACTGAAATTGCAATTGAAGACGTTCCTTCCGGTGTAACAATCGGAAAAATAGTAGAATCTTCAACGAATCGTAAAAAGACTTATGATAAAATTTTTGATGGTGAAGTTGTCAAGTTTCATAAGAAAGCAGTTTACACTCAGAAAATAAAAGTAAGTAATAACTATAAAGGTGAAGCACTGAAAGGTTATATTTATTTTATGACTTGTAATGATGAATCTTGTATGCCGCCAGCGTATATTGATTTCACATTCAAATTGGATAAACCCCAAAAAATAGCTCCAAAGCCAACTCCTAAAGAATCCACAGGAAGCACCAGTCCAAAATCTGATAATTCTCCTTCTATAGAAACGGTAGTACCTACTACTACTCTAGCAAAGAATGGATTGACGGATGAGATTCCTGTAGATTGGAAGTTTTCAGCAATAAGAGTTAGTCAAGATGAATACGAAGTTAACTTCGATGCTAATATAAAAGAAGGTTATTACATCTATTCTCAGTTTTCAAAAGGTTCAAAAGGACCAATGCCAACCGCTTTCAATATTGATGGTGAAGGTGATCGATTGAAAACAATTAGGAGAAAAGAGAAAGGGGAAGCCAAAGTCAGAAAGTATGATAATCACTTCAAAATGACTTTGACAAAATTCGCCGACCATGTAACTTTTACAAAAAAGATTAAATTAGAAAGTGGTTCAAAAAGATTAAAAGGGCAATTATACTATATTGCTTGTAGCGATGATATTTGTTTGCCTCCAAAACCAATTCCATTTTCTGTTTATTTGCCAAAAAGAATAACTAAAGACGAGAATGCAGTTGCTGCAACAGAGGAAACACCCATGTCAGAAGAAGTAGCAACAAAAGAAACGACTCCTACTGAAGCAACCGCTACTAATGGCGAATATGTTTTCGATATGGCTTTAGCCAATAGTAGCTGTTCAGAAGGCGAAACACAGGATAAAAGTTCAATGAGTTTATTGTTGATATTCTTAGCCGGTTTCGGTGGTGGTTTAGTTGCGTTATTAACACCTTGCGTTTTTCCAATGTTACCGTTGACGGTTGCTTTCTTTACGAAACAAAGTAAAACGAAAGCTCAAGGTATTAAAAACGCAGTAATTTACGGTTTATCAATTATTGGTATTTATGTTGGTTTAGGTTTAGCGGTTACCGGGTTTTTTGGTCCTGATGCGTTAAATTTATTATCAACAAATGCAATTATGAATTTAATATTCTTTGCATTATTTGTAATTTTTGCGTTATCATTCTTCGGATTATTTGAAATCCAATTACCAAACTCGTGGGCAAATCGCTCAGATGAAATGGCAGATAAAGGTGGCTTAATCGGTATCTTCTTCATGGCATTTACCTTGGCATTGGTTTCATTTTCTTGTACGGGGCCAATTATCGGCACTTTATTAGTAGAAGCTGCAAGAGGTGGCGGACCCACATTAGTGGGTGACTATATTCCACTTCGTCCTTTGATGGGGATGTTTGGTTTCTCATTGGCATTAGCTTTACCATTTACATTATTCGCAGCTTTTCCAGGTTGGTTAAATACTTTACCAAAGTCTGGTGGCTGGATGAATACCGTAAAAATTTCAATTGGCGTCTTAGAATTAGCATTGGCATTAAAATTCTTGTCCGTAGCAGATTTAGCTTACGGTTGGAATATCTTACCAATTGAATTGTTTTTAGGTGCATGGATTGTATTATTTGGAATATTAGGATTGTATCTCTTAGGAATTATTAAATTTAAAAGTGATTCACCTCGAAAAACCAGATTTGTAAATCCTATTCGTGCCATTTTAGGTATTGCATCATTAGCATTCGTGGGTTACTTAGTAACTGGTTTTAATTATAAGCCGTTAAGTTTATTAAGCGGTTTAGCACCTCCAACACATCACAGTTGGTTTCAAGATAAAACACTTCAAGAATATCCTGATTGTCCAAATGGCATTCGTTGTTTCAAAGATTATGACGAAGCATTAGCATATGCTAAAGAAGCGAATTTACCTTTAATGATTGACTTCACAGGTCATGGATGTGTGAACTGTCGTAAAGTAGAAGAAACTGTTTGGATAAATAAAGATGTTAAAAATATTTTAGCGAAAGATTATGTTTTAGTATCACTTTATGTCGATGAAAGAAAGAAGGTAGATACATATATGTCACCTTATTCTGGTAAGAAAATCAGAGACGTTGGAGGAAAATGGGCAGATTTTCAAGCTCACTTCTTCGATATTCAATCTCAACCTTTATATGTTTTAGTTGATAATGATGGGACGGTTTTACATAAACCTATCGGTTATAAAGAAGCTAAAGACGCTGAAAGTTATGTAGAATTTTTAGAATGTGGTTTGAATCGTAGAGAAGCACTTTCTAAAGCTCGTGAAAAAGAAGATAACCTTTCCGGTGGATTGAGTAGTAAATAAGATGAGTATTTTTTGGTCGGTAATCACTGATGTAAAACACGTAAAAAGGGTTCAACGAATGTTGAACCCTTTTTTAGTTAATCATTTTTGTATCAATTAAAAATGACCAATTTGAAATTACAAACTTTAAATTAAGCCTCTTCTACATCAGCTTTTGCTTCCAAATCTGCCGCTACTTCAGCTGCTAATTCTTCTTCAGTTTTCGGTTGTAATAAGTCTCTTGCATTTAAGTAATCAAACCATTTGATTAATTTCTTAATATCACTTAAATAAACTTGCTCTTTATCGTAAATTGGCAAAACTTTCTCAAAATAAGCTTTGATTTCGTCGCTACTTGCTTTTGCAGAAACTAAAGGATTTTCCTCTAATTGTGCTTTCATTTTTGTAAAAACATCACCTAAAGGAAGTGTTTCATTGTCACTTTCTACATAAATAGAAATAGACTCTAAAGGGGTGAAGTTATATTTACGACTTGAGAAAAAACGAATTTTTTTAGTGTCAAAATCTTCTAAAAATAAGCCTGATTTCTTAGTACTCACTAAACTCATTACACTTGAAACAGTGCTTACCGCTACTAATTTTTCTAAATTCATTGACATAGTTTCTTTTATTTTAGATGTTAGTGATAAGGTTTGATATCCATATTTAGTATCATCCTATAGCTAACTGCTTTGATTATCAATACATTCTACTAATCTGTGTCCAAAAACGGCTGCAAAATTACAAATATTTAGATTGAAATTAATTAATGATTGAAAAGTATTTGAAATTATTAGCTTTTTTCTTTAAAAAAAGACAATTTTTGCGATTCCTTACAATCACTTACTTCTTAATAATTCATTACGCAAATGGTTTATAAAAAACATTTCCTATTTCATTATTTTTGGCTATTCGACAATTTTTGCCCGTGGCGGCTGTCTTCAGCTGCCGTAAAGTCTTGAAACGGTTACGGCAGCTAAAAACAGCGGCTACGAAAATCACAATTTACTTGAGTTCGGCAAAATTTGTCAAAGAACCTTATTTTTTTAATATTCCTAAATTATGTTAAAAACGGTTATTAATAGTGAGTATACCTATAAAATTTAATCTCATAGGTATCTTTATAAAAGTTATTTCGTTATAACTTAGGCGATATGGAGAATATTTTGCAGTATTATGATTCAATAATATTTTTATATTATTTCAATAAGTCAGGCATTTGTAATTATCTATTCAAAAAACGCCTAAACTAATTTATCAAAGAAAACATTAGGACATGACATTCAGAAAATTTTTATTGATTCCTATCATAGGTTTAATCGTTCTCGCCAGTGCAGCTTTGCCCGATTACCTAAATGATACAAATCCAGAAAGAGAAGGCTTAATTTTAAGAAAAGTCATTGAAGGCTTAGGAGAATTACATTATGAACCACAAAAGGTTAATGATGAATTCTCAAAGAGAGTTTATGAATTATACATGAATAAATTAGATAATGGAAAACGATTTTTGACACAATCTGATATTAAAAAATTAGGAAAGTATGAATTAGAATTAGATAATCAAGCGAAAGTAGGAAGTTTTGAATTTTTAAATTTATCTATTGACTTATTCGAAAAACGTAAATCTCAAATTCAAGAATATTATAAAGATATTCTTTCAGAACCATTTGACTTTACAAAGGATGAAGAGTTAGAAATGGATACAAAGAAATTGGAATATCCTAAGAATGATAAAGCATTAAAAGAACTTTGGAGAAAGTCTTTGAAGTATCAAACGTTGACTAATTTATCAAATTTGTTAGATGATGCAGAAATTGCAGATAATGGTAAAAGTTCAGCACCTACAGCTTATAAGGAGTTAGAAAAAGAAGCTCGTGAAAAGGTTTTAAAAATACATAATGATTGGTTTAAAAGAATGGTAAAAATTGACCGTGAAGACCGATTCAGTATGTATTTAAATAGTGTAACCGGAGCTTATGATCCACATACAAATTATTTTCCACCACAAGAAAAAGAGAATTTTGATATTTCAATGTCAGGTCGTTTGGAAGGAATTGGTGCGAGATTACAAGAAGATGGAAAATATGTAAAAGTAGTAAGTATTGTAGCTGGAAGTCCATGTTGGAAACAAGGTGATTTAGAGGTTGGCGATAGAATTTCGGCAGTAGCTCAAGGTAAAGAAGAAGCTGTAAATTCAACGGATATGCCACTTGCTGATGTAGTTAGCATGATTCGTGGCGAAAAAGGTTCCGAGGTTCGGTTGACTGTCAAGAAAAGAGATAATTCTTCTGAAATAATTCCTATCATTCGTGATATTGTCGTGATGGAAGAAAGCTATGCAAAATCAGCGATTTTGGAACAAGGCAAAAAGAAAATTGGTTTTATTCATTTACCTAAATTCTATACGGATTTCCAAAGAAACGGTGGTAGAAGATGTGCAACCGATGTAAAAGATGAACTAACAAAACTGATGAAAGAAAGCGTTGATGGCGTTATCTTAGATTTACGTAGTAATGGCGGTGGTTCGCTATCAGACGTTGTAGAAATGGGCGGATTATTCGTTGATGAAGGTCCAATGGTACAAGTAAAACACGGAAGTGGTAAAATAAGAGTTTTAGACGATGATGCACCTGGTATTCACTATAATGGTGCTTTAATCGTGATGGTTAATACGTTCTCAGCTTCTGCCTCAGAAATTTTAGCAGCCGCTTTACAAGATTACGGTCGTGCGATTATTGTGGGTAGTTCTTCTACTTTCGGGAAAGGAACTGTTCAACAATTCATTGATTTAGATAGAATGGTTCGTAGTAGTGAAGTAGCAAAATACGGTTCTTTAGGTGCTGTAAAATTGACGACTCAGAAATTTTATCGTGTCAATGGTGGAACAACTCAATTACAAGGTGTAATACCAGACATCATTATTCCTGATGGTTATACTTACCTTGAGGTCGGTGAAAAAGAAGAATATTTCGCTTTAGGTTGGGATGAAATTCCTGCTGCTAAATATGATAAAGAAAGGTTGAAAAAATTAAATGTTTTGAAATTAGCAAGTGCAAAACGTGTGATGAATGATGCCACATTATCTGCAATTGATAATAGTGCGAAACGTTTCAAGCAACGTCGTGATGAAACAATCTATTCTTTAAACTTGGATACTTATCGTAGCGAAGCCAAGAAAATAGAAACTGAAAGTAAGAAATTAGAGCAGTTAGAAACTAAAATCGAAGGTTTAACAATCGTCGCTCCAGAAGCCGATATGAAAAGTATTAAAACGGATGAATCTAAAAAAGCTCGTATTGAAGAATGGCACAAAGCACTTCAAAAAGATGCACAGCTAAAAGAAACATTGGCAATTATGAATGATATGCTTTAATCGATGATTGGTCTTATCATTTTTATATAAATTAGGACCAATAAGAATTTAGTATTAAAAGGTTGTTTCCACTTCGGAAACAACCTTTTTTGTTAGAAAGAAAGTAATTTTGTAAATCGTTTATCTCGAGATTTCGGGACGGGTTAATTCAAAATGTAACAATCAGAAAATTTATAGTTCAAAACTATGTACCAACAAACACTCGATTATTTATATACACAGTTACCAATGTTTCAGCGTGTTGGAAAAGCAGCATTTAAAAAAGACTTGACGAATATTCGGAAACTTTGTGAAGCATTAGGAAACCCTTTTGAAAAATATCCAACGATTCATATTGCAGGAACGAATGGGAAAGGTTCAACGACACATCTTTTAGCGGCTATGTTTCAGGTAACAGGTTTGAAAGTTGGAGTTTATACTTCCCCTCATTATCGAGATTTTCGGGAACGAATTAAAATTAATGGGGAATATATTAGCGAGCAAGAAGTAGTGGAGTTTGTCGAAAATCACAAACTACTTTTTGAAAAAATTCAACCTTCTTTTTTTGAAATTACAGTCGCAATGGCATTTGAGCATTTCGCTCGTCATTCGGTTGATATTGCGATTATTGAAACAGGACTCGGCGGACGTTTGGATTCTACAAATATCATCACGCCGATTCTTTCCATTATTACCAATATCAGTTTTGATCACCAGAATATGTTAGGTGACACATTACCATTAATTGCCGGTGAAAAAGCAGGCATTATTAAGTCAAATGTTCCTGTTGTTATCGGTGAAACACATGATGAAACGCAAGGCGTTTTTCTTAAAAAAGCGATTCAAGAGAATGCTCCGATTTCCTTCGCAGATTCTTTTTACACTGCAGTTCCATTAAAAAATGATGGGATAAAATCCTATTATGAAGTCAGAGAATTAGGACATTATGGTTTGGTTTATAATAATTTAGAATTTGATTTAGCAGGAAATTATCAAACAAAAAATCTAATTACAGCGATTCATGCTGCAGAAGTTTTACAATCTTTAGGTTGGAAATTTTCGGATGCAGATATTATGACGGCAATGGCAAATGTTCGTTCCTTGACAAAAATGATTGGACGCTGGGAAGTATTGAATAAAAATCCTTTAACAATTGCAGATTCTGGTCACAATGAAGATGGTATCCAGCAAGTAGTGCTGCAAATTTCGACTATGGAGTTTAAAGAATTACACTTCGTGTTGGGAATGGTTAATGATAAAGATCAAGTTAAGGTATTGAAATTATTACCCAAAAACGCCTTATACTATTTCTGTAAACCAGATATTCCTCGTGGCTTAGATGCCAATATTTTACAAGAAAAAGCGGCTGAATGTGGCTTAATGGGTGAGGTTTATGATTCTGTCAAGGAGGCTTTACAATCGGCTACAGAAGATGCAACTTCAGAAGATTTAATCTTTGTGGGCGGCAGTACGTTTGTGGTGGCAGAGGTAATTTAGTAGATTATAAAAAGTCCGTCGGATTTTGAAAACCCGACGGATTTGTCAGATTATTTAAAAAGTCTCCGACCGAATAAAATCAATCAAAAATAAATTATTTCTTAGTACTTATTTACGCTTCCTCTCTTATATGTATATTATTTTCAAAAATAACACTTTATTTAATTTTAGGCTACACAGCTAACTATTTTTTAATTAATTGACAATCAAATAATTATAAAATAATAATAATAATAATAATAATAATCAAT
>CAWVWD010000129.1:0-9054 GCA_963933585.1 uncultured Saprospiraceae bacterium | reverse complement strand
AACCCGCAACCCGTAACTCGCAACTTTTCCACATCAAAAACGGCCAAACTCGTAACTCGTAACCTGAAATTCAGTCATTTGTCAATATAAAAACGTCATCAATCTAATCTTAAAAACGCAGTCCATAAAAAATTGTAATTTTAGGCAACTTTTGAAGGTTTAAAGGTTTATAGATGTTTAGATATATAGATATTTAGGTTCTAATCTTTGTATATATATATATTTACATCTATAAGTCTTTATACCTAAAACACTTATCAATTTTAACAAAATAGAATTATGAGAAAAATCCTATTCAGTTGCCTTTCGCTTTTGGTGTCCGTGGGCTTATTTGCTCAAAAAGATGCCAACAAAATTAAATTTCAAGAATTTGATTTAGAAAATGGCTTACATGTGATTTTACATGAAGACCATTCTACGCCTATCGTTGCGGTTTCTATTATGTACCATGTTGGTTCAAAAAATGAAAACCCGAACAAGACTGGTTTTGCTCACTTTTTTGAACACTTATTATTTGAAGGTTCAAAATATATCAAACGAGGTGAAATCGATGATTATATCGAAAACGCTGGTGGAATGATGAATGCGAATACCAGTTTTGACCGTACTTTTTACTTTGAAGTCTTGCCATCTAACTATTTAGAAATGGGTTTATGGATTGAGTCAGAGCGTTTATTACACGCTAAAGTTGAACAAGTTGGTATCGAGACACAACGTAAAGTAGTAAAAGAAGAACGTCGATTACGTGTGGATAATCAACCTTACGGAAGATTATTAGAAGAGGTAATGAAACGTGCTTTTGTGGAACATCCTTATCAGTGGATGCCGATTGGTTCTATGGCACATTTGGATGCTGCGGTAGAAGAAGATTATGTGAATTTCTACAAAACATATTATGTTCCTAATAATGCAACGCTTTCTATTGCTGGGGATATTACTCCGGAAATAGCGAAAGCATTGGTAGAAAAGTATTTTACAGATATTCCAAGAGGTGCTGAAATTGTACGTCCAAGTATCGTTGAGCCGAAACAACAAGCTGAAATTAGAGATACGGTTTATGACAAGGTTCAGTTGCCTGCAGTAATCCATGCGTATCATACGCCGCCACAAGGAACGGATGATTTTTATGCAGTGGAGATGTTATCAACTTTACTTTCTCGTGGTCAAAGTTCTCGTTTGAATACTGTTTTGGTGGATCAAAAAGAACAATGTGTTGCAGCAGGATCTTTCCCAATAGCAACGGAAGATCCAGGATTATCGGTTACTTATGGTATTTGTAATATCGGTGTTGCTCCGGATGAAGTAGAAGCAACAATCGAAGGAGAAATTAAAAAATTACAGACAAAATTAATTTCTGAAAAGGAATTTCAAAAGTTACAAAATCAGATTGAAAATGATTTCGTTTCTTCTAATTCAACCGTTGCTGGTATCGCTGAATCTTTAGCAAATTATCATGTTTATTTAGGGAATGCAGATTTGATTAATACGGAAATCAAACGTTACCGTAGTGTAAGCCGTGAAGATTTGCGTAAAGCAGCTCAAAAATATTTCACAGCAGATAATCGTGTCGTTTTGTATTGGTTAGCAAACCCTAAAGGATAAATTATTTAGATTTTAGTATTTAGAGATTAGACATTAGATTTTATACCTCGACATTTCATGAAAGGTCGGTTATCGTAAAATCTAATATCTAACGTCTGACATCTAACATCTCAAATTTAAAACAAACAATGAAAAATATATTTCTTTTATTAATGGTTGCGATTCTTGTATCGCAATGTACACCGGAAACGGTTGAGAAGACCTCAACTGGTGATGTTGGAGGATTGAAGATAGGTGGTTCTCCTGATTTAGAATTAGACAGAAGTAGTGCGCCACAACCTGGGCCTGCACCGAAAATCCAAATGGGAACTTATGAAACGTTCACTTTGGATAATGGACTGGAATGTATCGTGGTGAAAAATGAAAAATTACCAAGAGTTTCTTTCCAATATACCTTGAACATCGATCCTTTAATGGAGAAAGATGATGCAGGAATGCAAGAAATGATGGGTGAAATGTTGAGTCGTGGAACGGAAAATCGTACAAAAAAAGAGATTGATGAGCAAGTAGATTTCATCGGTGCCACATTGAGTACATATTCTTCTGGCGTTTATGCGTCTTCATTGTCAAAACATTCTGATAAAATTATCGAATTGATGGCGGACGTTTTATTGAATCCAACTTTCCCTGAAGCTGAATTGGAAAAGGTAAAAACACAAACGCTTTCAGGTTTGGCTTCTGCGAAGAATGAACCAAACGCTATTTCAAGTAATGTTGCGAATGTTTTGCGTTATGGAAAAACACATCCTTACGGTGAAATTACCACAGAAGAAACGGTTGGAAATATTACATCAGAAAGTATTAAAGCGTTTTATTACGATAATTTCAATCCAAATGCTGGTTATTTAATCATCGTTGGAGATATTGATGCAGTAGCAGCGAAAGCGAAAATGCAGAAATATTTTAAGGCATGGGAACCGGGCGAAATATCGAAACGCACGTATAATATGCCAGAAGCGCCACAAGGTAGAAGTGTCGCTGTAGTCGATAGACCTGGTGCAGTTCAGTCTGTTATCACGGTAACTTATCCAATTAATTTGAAACCTGGAAGTGATGACTTAATCGCTGCAAGTGTGGCAAACAGTGTCTTAGGGGGCGGTGGTTTTTCTGGTCGTTTGATGCAAAACTTACGAGAAGATAAAGGTTATACTTATGGTTCTCGTTCTTCTTTGTCTTATGATCCATTAGTGGGTGTTTTTACGGCTTCTGCATCTGTTCGTAATGAAGTAACCGATTCTGCAATTACAGAATTTATTTACGAGATTGACAGAATGGGAAATGAAAAAGTGAATCCTAAAGATTTACAGAAAACGAAAAATATCATGGCAGGTAGTTTTGCTCGTTCATTAGAACGTCCACAAACAGTTGCTAATTTTGCTTTGAATATCGCACGTTATGACTTACCAGGGGATTACTATGAAAAATACTTAGAGCGTTTGTCTGCGGTAACTGCGGAGGATGTGATGCGTGTTTCTAAAAAGTATTTTAATTCTAATAACGCACACATTTTAGTAGTTGGTGATAAAGATGAAGTGGCTGAAAAACTTACTAAATTCGATGCGAAAAAGGAAGTGAAATTTTATGATAATTATGGTAATCCTGCGAAAGCTGCGGAAGCTGCACCAGAAGGTGTAACGGCTGAAACAGTAGTGGATAATTATATCAAAGCCATCGGTGGAAAAGCAGCGATGGAGGAAGTCAAAGATATTCAAACAACAATGGAATTATCTGCGATGGGACAAACTTTGGATGCGAAAATTAGCCAAAAATCACCGAATAAATATAAAATGACTATCAAAATGCAAGGTCAAGTTTTCCAACAACAAGTGTATGATGGAACGAACGGGGCGATGTCAGGAATGATGGGTAATAAAAAATTAGAAGGTGAAGAGTTGATGGCATTAAAAGAGCAATCAGCGATTTTTACGGAGTTAAATTATGCGAAAGATGGTTATACTTTAGAGATGAAAGGAATGGAATCTGTGGATGGAAAAGATGCTTATAAAGTATTGGTAACAGCTCCTTCTGGTTCTAAAGTAACCGATTACTATAGTAAAGAAACTGGTTTGAAAATCAGAAGTATTTCTTCTTTAGAATCTCCTCAGGGTGCAATGACTCAAACGGTAGATTATAGTGATTATAAAGCGACTAAAGGTATTAAAATGCCACAAATGATTAAACAATCAACTGGTCCTCAAACGATTATAATGACGGTAAAAGAAGTCAAAATCAATGAAGGAATCAATGACGATGAGTTTAAAGTGGATTAATTTTTAGACGTTTGAAGTTAGAAAATAGAAATTAAGAATGAGGCAATGACGTAATGTTGTTGCCTTATTTTTTTGTAAAAAATCGACCGCTTTTATTTTTAGTCAAAAAGTAGACAATTGTTTGAGGGGTAATATTTTGTATTGGCAGAACAGAGGACTCGGGATTAATACTTAAAAAATTACAGATTAAAGGTTGGTCATTTCTCATCAAGGTAAAGAAAAATGCTTTTTCAAATCGTAAGTTACTTACATACGTTCTGAAAGCCGCCAAAAAATCACATTGTCTTATTTAAAAAATCACTATATTTAATGATAGAAATTACCATTGAAATTTATCAAACCATCAATCATTAAATAAAATGGATATGACTTACACACAAGTTAAAACGGTAGATGAATTATATCAAATACTGGCACTGCAAGCGGCAAATTTGCCTAAAAATATTTCTATAGAAGAAGCGATAGATCAAGGCTTTGTCACGGTTCAGCACGATTTTGAATTATTAGAAACGATGAATCAACGGTTTCCACATATTATCGCTAAAGATGGTGAAAAAGTGGTGGGCTACACCTTGGTAATGTTGCGAAGTTTTGCGGATAAAATTCCCATTTTATTTTCGATGTTTGAGATGATTAATCAAATAATATTTAAAGGAAAACCTATCAATGATTCAACTTATCTTATGATGGGACAAGTTTGTATTGATAAAAACTATAGAGGACAAGGCTTATTTGGAAACCTCTACAAAACCATGCAAAAATATTACGCCAACGATTTTCAATATTTAATTACCGAAATATCTGCCCGAAACCCTCGATCACTGAAAGCACACTCAAAAGTCGGTTTCGAAGATTTGAAAGTCTTTACGGATAAGGTTTCGGGAGAAGTATGGCATTTGGTGATTTGGGATTGGCAGGCTTAGGGTTACGTTATCGGAATACATTCTCTAAAAAATCGAAGGATTTAAAAAAGTTCTTAAACCAAAAATGAAATTTCCCTATCTTTAGCAATTCATTGGAAACGCATCCAGAAATCAGTTATTAGCATATGAATTACAACGACACTTTCAAGGAAGAACTCAAAAAGCTTAATGAACAACAACGAAAAGCCGTCGAAGCTATTGATGGTCCAGTAATGGTTGTCGCTGGACCGGGAACTGGGAAAACGCATATTTTAAGTGCGAGAATTGGACGGATTTTGCAGAAAACAGATATTTTTCCGCATAATATCTTATGTCTAACCTATACAGATGCTGGTGCATTTGCGATGCGAGAACGCCTATTATCGTTCATTGGACCGGATGCCCATAAAGTTCATATTTATACGTTTCATTCTTTCTGTAATAATGTCGTTCAAGACCATTTAGATTTATTTGGTTTGAAAGATTTAGAACCCATTTCTGATTTAGAACGAATGGATATTATCCGAGATTTAATAGATGATTTGGCGGACAATCACTTGTTGAAATATTTAAAAAACGATCCTTATTTGTATGAAAATCGTTTGAAGAATTTATTTAATAATATCAAATCAGAGAACTGGGATACCAAGGATATTTATAAAAAAATTGATGCTTATTTAGAAGAAATCCCTAACCGTCCAGAGTTTCAATATAAACGAAAATACAAGCAATTCAAGAAAGGTGACCTCAAACAAAGTTTGGTAATTGAGGCAAATGAGAAGATGGAAAAACTGCGTTTGGCGGTAGAATTATTTTCTAAATATCAATCGGCATTGCGAAAAGCAAAACGATATGATTTTAATGATATGTTGCTTTGGGTTGTTCAAGCATTTCGAGAAAATGAATATTTATTACGGTCGTATCAAGAGCGATATTTATATATTTTAGTAGATGAATTTCAAGATACAAATGGTATTCAAAACGTCATTTTGAATTTATTGACCGATTATTGGGAGAAGCCGAATATCTTCGTCGTTGGCGATGATGACCAATCTATTTTTGAGTTTCAAGGAGCGAGGGTTAAAAATATTCGGGAGTTTTATAATCTATATGCAGCCGATATTGAATTGGTCGTTTTGGATAAGAATTATCGTTCTTCGCAAGTAATTTTGGATGCCTCCAAAGTACTGATTGAAGAAAATGAATTACGTCTGGTCAATCAGATTGGAGAACCGAAAATTGAGAAAAAACTGGATGCTGCGAATCTTAAAGTGGCGAACCTGAAAACGAAACCAATATTAATCGCTTATCACAATCCGATTCACGAAACGGTTGATATTGCCAATAAAATAGCCGCTTTAAAAGCGAAGAAAGTACCGTTATGTGAAATCGCTGTGATTTATCGACAGCACAAACAAGCGGATAATCTGATTAAAATATTGGAACAAAAAGATATCGCTTACGAAACAAGACGGAAAGTCAATATTTTAGATTTGACGTTTACACAAAATATCTTGGCGATTTTAAAATATTTCCAGCGAGAATTCGAAAAACCATACAGTGCAGAAATGCAACTATTCAAAATTTTGCATTTCGACTTTATAGAAATTTCACCACAAGACTTGTCTAAAATGACAATTTTTATGGCGAAAGATAGAAGCCAAAAAATGAAATCCAAGGATTATGATTTAATCCTCAACTGGCGAGATTTTATTGGACAAACTGGACGATTAAAAGCCCTGAAAATAGAAAGTGCAGAACGGTTAGGAAATCTTCAAGATTTATTGGTAACGCTCATCCGAGATCAACATAACTTACCTTTACCAATGATTTTTGAACGGATTATGAATCGGTCAGGATTACTAAAATTTGTCGCTGCAAGTAGTGATAAGGTTTGGCTGATGCAAATTCTTTCTACGCTGTTTAATTTCGTTCAACGCGAAGCTGCAAAAAAACCAAAATTAACGGTCAAGCAATTATTAAAAACCATCGAATTGATGGAAAAAAATAGAATTGCGATGCCATTAGAAAAACCATTTTTCGCAGAAGATGGCGTGAATTTATTGACGACGCACAGTGCAAAAGGATTGGAGTTCGAATACGTCTTTATGTTGGATTGTGTGGCGGATAGTTGGCAACCCAAACGAACCGGAAATCGAGGTTTTGCTTTGCCCGATACGCTAACATTGACTGGTTCTGAAAATGAAATGGAAGCAGCAAGACGATTATTTTATGTCGGAATGACGAGGGCAAAATCGTTTTTGCAAATTTCTTATGGCAAAGAAAAAGTGAATGGAAAACCACAAGAAAAGACAATCTTTATGGACGAAATCGTGTCCGATAAATTAGTAATTGACGTCCGAAATTTAGATAATGAAGCGATTTTGGAAGCTCAAATATTGATGCTTTCGGAAAGTAACAAACCGAGTATTGCACCGATTTCTAAAGCGGAAGCAGATGGTTTATTGGAGGATTTTGTGATGAGTGCGACGGCCTTGTGTCGCTATTTGGAATGTCCGCTGAGTTTCTATTATGAGAACGTCTTGAAAGTACCTTACACAAGTAGTGAAGCCGCAAGTTATGGAACGGCGGTGCATTATGCATTGCGACGAATGGCAGAAAAAATCCATGATTTTCAGTTTCCTGAAATTCCGAATTTCGTAGCTGTTTTTCGAGATTTTGAAATGGAACTGGATAGACAAAAAATTAATCTTACGCCCGAACAACATCAACGTCGTTTGGCTTTAGGAAAACAGGATTTACCGATTTATTATAAAAATCGCTTAGAATATTTTATTGGAAATAAATTAATAGAAGCAGAACTTGATGTTCGAAACGTAGAAATAGAGGGCGTTCCAGTAAAAGGTTCAATTGATAAAACAGAAAAAATAGAACTGAATTACGTCCGAATTATTGATTATAAAACTGGAAAATATCGCCCCGAGAAAACAGAACCGCCAAGTGAGAAACACCCGTTAGGTGGAGATTATTGGCGACAAGTTATATTTTATAAATTGCTCTTAGAAAATTATCATCGTCGTGACTTCATTGTTTCGGAAGGTAAAATTGATTATGTAGAACCGGATGCAAAAACGGGTAAAAACCAGTTTAAAAGTATCGACTTACAAGCCAAACATTTAAGAACCGTTCGCAAACAAATCACGGATTCTTACGCCAAAATTAAAAATCATGAGTTCTATGAAGGTTGTGGGAAACCATATTGTAACTGGTGTAATTTTACGAAAAAGCATGAGTTGAAAGATCGGTATAATGATGAATTGAAAGCGGAGTTAGATGATTGATTTGCAATATTAAAAGCTAAAATAAAACCGTCATTCTGACTTTTGTCGGAATGACGGAAATTTATTAATTTTTCTCTTCCTCTTCCTTTTTCGGTTCATATTCTTCCAATTGAGCTTCTATCGCCAAATCAGACTTTTTAATTACTTCCCCATTTTCATAAGTATAAAGGATGAATTGATTTCCGGTATTTTGGGTATTGGAAGTATATTTATAAACCCAATTTCCATCTCGATTTCCATCTTTGTAATCACCTGTCCAAACTTCTTCTCCACGGTCTGAAAAATTTCGGATTTCATAATAACCTTCCATTTTTCCGTTTTTGACCAAACCTTTAACTGCTGTATTTCCGTCTTTGTCATAAATATTCACGACGCCATTTACTAAGCCATCCTGAACCATCATTTTGGATCTAAAAATGTGGCCATCTTTACGTTCGTAAAGTTCTAAATAATCCAATTTGGTGTATTTTATTTTATCCAAATACTTTTTGGTGAGAATAAAATTCGCATCTGAGAAAGGAATTTGTAAGTCGCAGAAATTAATGTTATCGTTCGTTAAATTCGTAAAAAAGATAACTCGACTCCCTTTTTCTAATTGAAAAGCACAAGAGGTTACACAGTCGGTGTACACCTTTTTGATTTCCGGTAAGGTTCCTTTATAGTTAGATTCGATGTAAAGTTCGTATTCATATTTATTATTATCACCACAATCTGAAACGGACATGATTGTCGCTAAAAAGACGTGATTCGATTCTAATAAATGAATGAAAGAATTGCCATAATCTTGGCATTTACAAGCGGTTGAAATATTATTTGTAAATAATAGAATACTGAACAATAGAATAATACGGTTCATAGTTGTTATTGTTTTGTTGTTGATTTTAGATGTCAATTGAGATATTCAATTGATAATAATCACTAAAGGACATTGTATTGAAAGATATATTTCGATACAAAAATATTGATTTATTATAATAT
>CAWVWD010000128.1:0-9101 GCA_963933585.1 uncultured Saprospiraceae bacterium | reverse complement strand
GGTAGAAACAACCTTTGATTCTGATGAGGATGGAAAGTTAGATAGAATGCATGTGTTTGTGACAAGACCTGCTCAAACAAATTCTGGTGATTTAAAACTACCTGTTATCTATATGTCAAGTCCCTATTATGGCGCAAAATTATCATTAATGATGGGAGGAAGTAAAGATAAATATATGTGGAATGTGAAGCAGGAATTGGGAGAACAACCTAAATCACATAAGCATCCAAATCATAAAACAAGGAAAAAACGTCCTTTCATGGCTTTTATTTATGACAAAACGTGGGTATCGAGAGGCTATGTTATGGTCTATTCTTCTTCTCCAGGAACAGGCTTGTCCGATGGCGCTCCAACGGTTGGCGGAGAAAATGAATCATTAGCACCTAAGGCGGTCATCGACTGGCTTTGTGGACGAGCAGATGGTTTTACAACACGAGATGGAAATGAAAAAATTACGGCTCATTGGAGTGCTAAAAAAGTTGGTATGACAGGAACCTCTTATGACGGAACACTTTGTTTGGCAGCAGCAACCACAGGCGTAGAAGGCTTAGAAGCCATTATTCCTGTTGCACCCGTTGCTTCATTTTATCATTATTACCGCTCGAATGGTTTAGTACGTTCTCCGGGTGGCTACTTAGGAGAAGATATTGATGTGCTTTATGACTTTATTCATACAGGAAATAAATCCAAACGCAAACGTAATAACAAAGCGATAAGAGATAATATTTTAATAGCGAATCATGATAGAGTAACAGGTGATTATAATGACTTTTGGGATAGTCGTAATTACTTAAATCAATTGGATAGTATGAAAACACCTATGCTAATGGCACATGGCTTCAATGATTGGAACGTCATGCCTGAGCATAGTTATCTATTTTATAAAGCTATAAAAGCAAAAGGAATATCAACACAATTGTATTACCATCAAGGAGGACATGGTGGAGAACCTCCTATGAAAATGATGAACCGTTGGTTTACGAGGTATTTACATGGTGTCGAAAATGGTGTTGAAAATGATTCTCCCGTGAAAATTGTTCGAGAAGGAGATAGAAAACCAACGGCCTACGCTGCCTATCCTGATACTGACGCTTCAGATGTCACTTTTTATCTCAAAAATGGTGGCACTAAAGGAAAATTAGTAACGCAAGAATCTGAAAATCAAGCGACTCAAACATTAGTTGATGATGCTTCTATTGACGGAGCAGTACTTGTTAAAGATGAAAATGCTACTCATCGTTTGTTGTATGTAACACCTATTTTAAAACAATCTGTTAGGATTTCAGGTGTTCCTCGTGTTACAGTTAAATTGGCTTGTAATAAACCTGCTGCTAATCTATCCGTTTGGTTAGTTTCTCTACCATGGAATGAAGAAAAGAAAGCGACTATTTATGAAAATATCATTACTCGTGGTTGGGCAGATCCTCAGAATTCTAGTTCATTAACAGATAGTGAACCGCTCGTTCCTGGAGCGTTTTATGAGGTGTCATTCGATTTAATGCCAGACGATCAAGTTATTCCAAAAGGACAACAAATCGGTCTTTTAATCTTTTCAACAGATAATGGCTTTACACTTTGGCCCGAGTCCGGAACAGAATTAACGATTGATCCAAATGGAACAAGTATCACCTTACCAATCGTTGATGGAATAGAAGTTTATCAAAAGGCGACAGAGGAATAAGTAATCTTATTTTTACGCTGTGAGAATTTCAGAAGGTGGGGTTTATTGGTTTCGGATTGATACCGAGTTGATTTTGTTGTATCGGAAAGTGGTGATTGTGAATTAGGGATTTACTTCCACAGATTCCGCAGATGACACCATTTTTTTTTGAAAACGTTGTCATATTTATATGACAACGTTTTCTCATTTTTATGCTTTTATTAATCAAAGTAAATTTAATGGAAAATAAAACCAAAGGATTATTTGTTATAAATTACAAAATCGAATAACTCGAAACATTCTTAAAAAATTAAATCATCTATGAAAATTAATCTTTTTTTTATCCTTTTGAGTTCTTTATTTATGACAAGTTGTGCACAATCCGTGCGACCGCAAGACAATATTCCGATGCCTTATTGGACTAAGGATATACGTATGAGAAACAGTAGCAGTTTGAACATAGAGAAAGAGTTTCAACGTGGTGACTCTATTATTTCTAATCGGGTAATTATGGAAATCTATACAGGAAATCATCCGCTTCAAGAATATCCTATTACTTCATCGCCAGGTTTGGTAGAACCTTATCATTATAAACCTTATTCTTATTTGGTGATTGAGTTCGATTGGAAGAAATGTGAAGAGGGTTGGCGTTTTTCTGATTGTAGGTTAGTGGAACAACAAGGTAAAATGCTTTATCTAACAAGCGTTGATATGAATAACGATAAAATGTGTCAATCCGGGGTGGCCGAGATAAATACCTATTTTACAATTTCTCAAATTTTAGAACCTGAAAGATATACAAATTTTGTAAATCCAATTCATGTAATATTAGATGACGAAATAATTTATAATGAAAATAAGGGTGCGGAATTCGTGGTTACAAGTTCGTTCTTTCATTCTTTTCATTTCAACAGTGATGCAATTAGGGATAGAGCTTTTTTCTATGATATCGAAAATGGTATGGGAGAAACATTTAGAGATGCCGCAGGATTCCATAGACTTGGAGATTATTTTTTAAGGAGTGGAAATACAGTTGCCACAGGACGGTTTGTTGATGAATTAACTTCAATTTTTGGTGAAGATTTAAAAATAGGTGTTTGGGATCATTTTGTATACAGCGAATAATCTTTAATGAATCAGTTATTTTTTTTCCTGTTTATTTAGTAAAAAGTCTAAAAAGCCCTATCGAAAATAAATTCGGTAGGGCTTTTCAATAAAATCTAATTCCAACCTAAAACCGATAATTTACCCCAAAACTCAAGAAATGTTAGAATCCATTAGATTTACTAACCGTGTGGCTCCTAAACTGAAACCGATACGTTTTAGTTTATGCGAAAGCAGCTTAGCAGTAATGATAATGGAATCATTAGTCCTAATACATTTTTTATTTTTTTCGTTTTAATATTGATAAATTTTGATTGTGTAATCAATCGTTTTATTAGTTGATTTGTAAAGTGAACGATTCAAAAACTGATTTTGTTAATCGATTTTGGGTGAAAAATTTTTAATGTTCGAATAGCTTTTATGAATATCACATCTCCCTGAATTATCGTTTTGGGCGTTATTTTACGCTTCCTGAAAATTCGTTATTTTGAATATTTATTCGACTTTTTGTTACACATTTGTGATAGATTATACGTAGGTATAGTAATTACGAAATTAGAATAGATTTGAATTTGAATTTTCAAACATTAAAACCATAAAAGATGAAAAATATTTTATTTTTAGCAGTTGCTTTTATATTCCTATTAGCAGCCTGTAATGATGATGAATCCACAACTTGTACGACTTCAAATAGTGGGATTTACGGAACTTGGGATTGGATTCAATCGACTTATTATTTTACCGCAAATGGACCAGAAGTACAAGATCCAGGAACAGAAGGTTATACGAGAAGTGTTGAAATTAAAACAAATAATGTAGCTATTTTCTATAAAAATGGCTTGTTGGAAGATAGTACGAATTATTCTATTATCGATGATCAAATCTCGTTCAATAATGGTGGCACCTATTATTATAGTGAAGATAGTTGTATTTTCGTTTTAGATTTATCCTATATTGATGGCCCAAAAGAAGAATACGAATGTGCTTGTGAGGCAGATTAGTTTTTTTGATTCTTGAGAATTTGACGAGTCACCTAATGATTTTGAGTCATCAGGTGACAACGTTCAATATATTCCAATTCCCACTGACTATTAAAAGTTTTATAACTCATTAGTTTCCTATCCCAAAAAATAATTACCTACCTTTGCAGCTTGATTATTTCAAAATTTTAAATACTAATTTTAAAAAAACCATGTTAGAAGATCCCTCGAGTTATGATTTTATTTTACACCAAAAAAAGCGGCAAATTAGTCGAGGTGGAAGAGTTAGAATCTGCAAGCTGGGTCAATATAACTCCTCCCTTTAGTCAAGAAGAGTTGGAGTATATGGCACAGGAGTTAGATATTCCACTCGATTTCCTTACGGATTCTTTAGATATTGATGAACGCTCTCGCTACGAACGAGAAGATGACGTTCGTCTTGTCGTATTGAACACTCCGATTATAAATAATGCAGATGAGCCGAATGCTGCAATCTATATCACCGTTCCTATCGGTATTATATTAGTTGATGAATTGATTATTACCATTACAGCTTTTGAAAATCCAATTTTGAAAAAATTTCTGGATGGTAAAGTTCGTGCTTTCGATCCTCGGGATACAAATCTTTTTGTACTTCAAATTTTTGAACAAAACGTATATCGATTCTTACTCTGTCTGAAAGATTTAAATTTGAAACGAAATCTTTTGGAACAAGAATTATATGATTCGAGTAGAAATAGCGAACTGCAAGAACTATTACGTATCGAAAAGAGTTTAGTGTATTTTGTGACATCTTTAAGTGCCAACGAACTAATGAAAATGAAGATGCAACGCACCGATTTATTACGAATCAAAGATGATGAAGATAAGGAAGATTTGTTTAGCGATGTCATTATTGATAATTCTCAAGCATTAGAAATGGCGAATACTTATACGAATATTCTGAGTGGAACCATGGATGCTTTCGCTTCCATCATTTCAAACAATTTGAATATCGTAATGCAGCGACTTACATCGATTACTATTGTATTAATGATACCAACAGTGATTGCGAGTTTCTTCGGAATGAACGTTATAAATGGCTTGGAAGAATATACTTCTGCTATTTACTGGATTATCTTCGCTTCCATCTTTTTAGCATTTTTAGTCGCTTGGTTTTTTAGACGAAAACGGATGTTTTAAAATCGCTAACGGCTGTTTTTCAAAAAGTTAGGTTAGTTTATCCACATTTATAAGAAAGTTATCCACAGAATAGTATTTACTTGTGGATAACTTTTTTTGTCTGAAAATCAGTAGCTTATATGTTTTATCCACATTTTGTGGATAACTATCTCTTTTTTTAATAAAAAAATCAGACTAATTTAGCGCTTAGTTTGGAGGAGTCATATATTCCTCCTATCTTATTTGAAATTACTAATAATAGAATCTGACTTCTCGTAATTAATATTATTAAATAGTATTTTTAAGTTAAGGTTTTCTATCTAAAGGAAAATTCCAAAACTCGATTTTTATTGAACATATTGTAAATTATGATTATTTATAAAATAATCATAAAAATTTGTGCTCCTGACATTTAAAAACATATTGTTTGAATATAAAAACGAAATTAAATATTGATATCGAGGCTTCAAGAGATATTTTTAGAATATATTTTAGCTAATAATGTAAAACGAGAATGAATAAGTATTGTTAATCGTTCAGAAAACTTTTAGCAATCTTGAATTATAAAATAACCTTTTCAGTTTTTTTTAAAAAAGTAAGAAAGATGAGTGCATTTGTAGAACCAATTTTGAGAGAAAATCCTAATAGATTCGTACTTTTTCCTATTCAACATGATGAAATATGGACAATGTACAAGGAAGCCGTGGCAAGTTTTTGGACGGCAGAGGAGATTGATTTACACCAAGATTTGACAGATTGGGAACGCTTGAATGATGGCGAAAGACATTTTGTCAAGCATGTATTGGCATTTTTTGCAGCGAGTGATGGAATTGTAAATGAGAATTTAGTATTAAACTTCATGCGTGAAGTTCAAATTCCTGAAGCACGTTGTTTTTATGGTTTTCAAGTGGCAATCGAAAATATTCACGCTGAAGTATATAGTTTATTGATTGATACTTATATCAAAGAAGAAAAGGAAAAGAGTTTCCTTTTTAATGCAATCGAAACATTGGATTGTGTAAAAAAGAAAGCTGGTTGGGCAATGCGTTGGATCGATAATGCACCGACATTTGCTCACCGTTTGATTGCTTTTGCTGCAGTAGAAGGAATCTTCTTCTCAGGAAGTTTCTGTTCTATCTTCTGGCTAAAAAAACGTGGCTTGATGCCAGGTTTAGCCTTCTCAAATGAGTTAATTAGTCGTGACGAAGGTTTACATTGTGATTTCGCTTGTTTGCTATATTCTATGTTAGAAGAGAAGTTAGACAAGGCAGAGGTTCAAGGAATTATTACAGAAGCAGTTGAATTCGAAAAAGAGTTTGTTTCAGATGCTTTACCGGTTTCTTTAATCGGAATGAATGCAGAAATGATGTGTGAATACATCGAATTCGTAGCGGATCGTTTATTGAATTCATTAGGAAACGATACGGTTTATGGAACAGCAAACCCTTTCCCATGGATGGAATTAATTTCCTTACAAGGAAAGACAAACTTCTTCGAAAAACGAGTTAGTGATTACGCTAAAGCTGGTGTAATGACGGATCGTGAAAACCAAGTATTTTCATTGGATGAAGACTTTTAAAATCAATTATTAAATTTTTTAAGTATTAATTATTAAATCATTACGAACACCTATGAGGTTTCAGAAACCTCATAGGTGTTCAATCAGGATCTTTAGTAATCAATATTTAACACTTAATATTCATTACTTATGCAGGTAATCAAAAGAAATGGTAAAAAAGAAGATGTTAGCTTCGATAAAATTACCGCAAGAATCAAAAAATTAGTGTACGGATTAGATCCGAACCATATTAACCATATCGAAATTTGCAAGAAAGTTATCCAAGGTTTATACGATGGTGTCACGACTCAAGAATTAGATAACTTGGCAGCAGAAACAGCTGCTTCGATGGCTACACAGCATCCAGATTATAATATCTTGGCAGCTCGTATTTCCGTTTCTAATTTGCATAAAAGTACAAGTAAGTCGTTTTCGGTAACGATTAAAAAATTATATGATTACATCGACCCAAAAACGAATCAAAGAGCAAATTTGATTAGTGATGAAACGTATGCAATCATTAATAAAAATAAATCAACTTTAAATTCTGCTATCGTTTATGATAGAGATTTTAGCTTCGATTATTTTGGTTTTAAGACCTTAGAACGTTCCTACTTGTTACGGACCGACGGACAAATTGTGGAACGTCCGCAGCATTTGATTATGCGTGCAGCAGTTGGTATTCATGGAGAAGATATTGAATCAGCAATCGAAACGTATAATTTGATTTCTGAGAAATGGTTCATTCATGCAACGCCAACATTATTCAACGCTGGAACGCCTCGTCCGCAGTTATCAAGTTGTTTCTTATTATCAATGACTGATGATTCGATTCCTGGTATCTTTGAAACACTTTCTCGTTGTGCGAAGATTTCACAATCAGCCGGTGGAATCGGCCTAAGCATTCATAATGTTCGTGCGAAAGGTAGTTATATCAAAGGAACTGGTGGATATTCAAATGGTTTAGTGCCGATGTTGCGAGTTTATAATGATACGGCTCGTTACGTAGATCAAGGTGGTGGGAAACGTAAAGGTGCGTTCGCAATGTATCTTGAACCTTGGCATGCTGATGTAATGGAATTCTTGGATTTAAAGAAAAATCACGGTAAGGAAGAACAACGAGCGAGAGATTTATTCTACGCTATGTGGATTCCAGATTTATTCATGGAGCGTGTAAAAATTGGTGGCGATTGGTCTTTATTCTGTCCGAGCGAATGTCCAAACTTACACGATACTTATGGTGGTGAATTCGAAGCGTTATATCACAGATATGAGCAGGAAGGAAAAGCTCGTAAAACAATCAAGGCACAGGATTTATGGTTTAAGATTCTAGAATCTCAAGCAGAAACTGGCACGCCTTATATGTTGTACAAAGATGCTGCAAATAAGAAATCAAATCAGAAGAATTTAGGTACAATCAAGTCATCGAACTTGTGTACAGAAATCATGGAATATACTTCTCCTGACGAGGTTGCAGTCTGTAATTTGGCTTCTATTTCATTGCCAAAATTCGTTATTGATGGTAAATTTGATTTCCAAAAATTATACGAAATTACAAGAGTTGTCACTCGTAATTTGAATAAAATTATCGACGTCAATTATTATCCAATTGAGGAAGCACGCAATTCAAATATGCGTCACCGTCCGATTGGAATTGGTGTACAAGGTTTGGCAGATGCATTTATGTTGATGCGTTTTCCATTTGATAGCAAAGAAGCAAAAAAATTAAATAAAGATATTTTTGAAACACTTTATTTTGCTTCAATGACAGAATCTTGTGCCATCGCTAAGAGAGAAGGTGCTTATTCTTCTTACGAAGGTTCGCCTGTTTCACAAGGTATTTTCCAATACGATATGTGGGGCGAAACGCCTTCAAATCGTTGGGATTGGAAGAGCTTGAAAGCAGATGTTCAAGAAAATGGTGTTAGAAATAGTTTATTATTAGCACCGATGCCAACAGCTTCGACTTCTCAGATTTTGGGAAATAATGAATGTTTCGAACCTTACACTTCTAACATTTATTCTCGTCGTACCTTGTCTGGTGAGTTCGTGATTATCAACCGTCACTTATTCAAAGATTTGGTTAGTTTAGGATTATGGAACGATGAAATGAAACAGCGTTTAATCGCTGCAAATGGTTCGATTCAAGCAATTGACGAAATTCCACAGGAATTAAAAGCTTTATACAAAACAGTTTGGGAGATTTCTCAACGAGTGATTATTGATATGGCAGCAGATCGAGGTGCTTTTATCTGTCAATCACAAAGTATGAACTTATTCGTGGAAAGTCCGAATTTCAAAAAATTGACTTCTATGCACTTTTATGCTTGGGAGAAAGGTTTGAAAACTGGAATGTACTACTTGAGAAGTAAAGCAGCAGTAGATCCTATTAAATTTACTTTGGATAAAAAACACCAACGTAAATTCGAAGGTGCAAAGAAAGAAGCAGTCGCAGTAGTCGAAGAAGATCAAGCTTGTCTTTTGGATGATCCAGATTGCTTGATGTGTGGTGCTTAGTTTTAATTGAGAATTAGAAATTATCATTCTAATTGTCTTTGACCGCCTATCTTAAATTTTCTAATGACTAAAATAACTATTTTTGTCCTTAAGTAAAATCTTATAAATATTTCTTAAATAT
>CAWVWD010000127.1:0-9101 GCA_963933585.1 uncultured Saprospiraceae bacterium | reverse complement strand
CAGTACCGGCTGAAGTCGTTGTACCTGAATTTACACGCCAGTCAATATCATCATCTTGTCCATTAGTAAGGTTTACCCAGCCATTTCCTAAAGGGCAAATCGTTGCGCCACAGTTGGTGGTCATTCCACAAGTTGCGAGCGTATCAAAATCCTCTACTGCTGGTAAAATGGTCACAGTTCCTACTGAAATATCAAATGCGGAACTTAATGTATCATTACCAGTGTAATCTTCATTTGGAAGACTTGTCCAAGCGGTAAGTGCGTAACTTCCTGCACTTAAGGTTCCTAAACCCGTCGTGAAAGTATAAGGTGTAGTACTTCCTGACGGAATTGAACCTGTAAATGTCTCCGTTATAACGGTGCCGTTATAATCATAACTGATTGGAAAGTTAGATTGTGGAGTTGTACTATTATTAGTAATTTCAGTTGTAACTTCAAAACTTGACGAAGCACAATCTGTAATATATCCATTCGGAGATAAATTGGAAACGGCTACATCATTGGCAAATGCACAATTGATTAAAGCGGTTACATCAAAACGTTCTGCTATCGTTCTGCGTCCACGTAAACCATTTGTGCCAGCTCCACGAACAGCGACCCAATGTGTTTGAATAGGATTGATAATCGGAATCTCAAAGAAATTATCCGTTGTTGTTCCGACTGAATCCATATATTGAAAACCTAAAATAAAGACGTCATAAGCGGCTGCACCTGCCAAACTATCCCATTCGATACGAATCATATTTGGACAGACTTTCGTCAATTGTATATTATCAGGACGACCTAAAATAGAAAAATCTGCTTGAGATTGTCCAAGGTTTGAACCCCGACTGATGCGAACCTGTGCTTGACCAGTCACTATATTTGGAATGGTCCAATCAAACATTCTTTCATCTCCAGTTACATTTGCAATAGAATACCAATTTGCACCATTATCTGTCGTGAATTCAATTAAGAAAGAACTTTGATTACCGAAAGCATCCCAATGAATACGTTCCATTGTTCCTGGAATCAAACCTTCTCCTCCTAAAGGATAAACAACCGTAATTTCATCATAAATGAAAGTTGTCACGACGTAATAATCCGTAGATCCATTTGTCACAACGGGTGCATTTACGGTGATGGTGTAAGTACCTGCGGCAGGATTATCTAATGTGACTTGTTCCACATTATTCACGTTATCCACGCCACGAGTTGCATCAGTATCTAATGCAGTTGGATTTGGTGTATAATCTAAAATCCATGGTAAAAACATTTCACCTGAAGGCGTTGTCATCGTCATGTCTAAGTCGTTCGTCAGAACGACGGCAGCATTTACAGATGCAGCTGGTTCGTTCCAGTAAGTCATTACTTTGACTTGCTTCACATTCGCAGGAACCGTAATCGTATGCGTGTTGGAACCATTATTCATAATCGTTCCAACCAAATAATCATTATTTTCTAATATTTCCAATGAACGATAGGCATTCACACGTCCCCAACCATATTTGAAATCAGGTCCAGGATTTCCAAAATCTTCCGCACCATTCAGTAAAATTGCTTTTATGAATCCAGCTTCTGGATCTTGGCCACCATTCATTTGGCGATAAGCGTCATATAGCTGAGTTGCAACACCTGCAATACCCGGAGCGGCTCCTGATGTTCCACCAAAAGATTGGTAGGTATTATCTGTTGAAATTGATAATTGATCCTGACCATTTGCTGAAATATCTGGTTTCAAACGGCCATCCTCTGAAGGCCCTCGGCTACTTGAAGCAACTAAAGAACCATCTGCAAAAAGATTAGCCGTAGCAATTACGTTTTTACCAATTTTGTGTCCACCTGTAATATTTCCCCATTGATTTCCAGCGCCGTAACCACAGTCTTGATTATTAGAGTTTCCGGCTGAAAAGACGTGAAGTAAAGATGGATTCAGATAAGTTTGTTCATCAACAACTCGTGCATTTGTGGTATAACCACCGTTACAGCCGTCGCTATAAGAAGAATTGGTAATCACCACATTATCGTTTTGATGTAATTGAAGCGTATTATCATTTGAAAAATTCGATACATAATCTACGACATACATCATCGAACCGGGTGCCATTCCTTGAATTGTTGGGTCAAGGTTTCCGGCTCCACCCATAATTCCTGCAACACCGTCACCATGTGTTCCATCCGCAGCTGGCTCCGCATTTTGAATTACACGATTTTGGAAATCAATGTGCGGTCCAATTTCGCCGTCATCACGAGTAAGAATACTGACACCAGTTCCGTCATAATGTTTCCCGGAAGGAATCATTGTATTAATTACATTCGAACGGTGAAAAGTACGCCCTAATCTATCTTCTGGCATTGGTGGCTCTGGAATAGTTTCTAAGAAGTAAATAAAATCAAAATTTGCAATTGAACCAATATTTGATTTCTTAACTTCAATAATCGCTGTCTGGCTATTTGGTTGCATTTCGATTACATTCACTCCAGCAGCATTGAATAATTCTTGAGCTTTTGCTTCTGAAATATTCCGAAAATAGCTGACAATCAACTGAATCTTATCTCCATTTTCTGCCCAGTTCGGATAAACTGGCCCTAAAGCATTTTTGGATAATTTCTGAAGGCTCGTCATTTTTGTAATACTACGAACTCCCCATTTCTTCATTTTCGTATATTCCAAAGTGGTTGGAATACCTGCGATATAAGTTTTATGAGGTACGTAATCAAAAAGAATAACACCAGACTGTTTGATTTTTTGAAGTGTTTCTGTATCTGGTAATGTCTTAAATTGTAAAAAACGGTAGAAATATCCGTTTACGGTTTCTGTGGAAGTCAGCAAAGGGTTTTGGATGAAGTCATTAAGATTAGCTTCAAACTGTTCTGTTCCTGACTTTAGTAGGACATTGTAGTTACCATCATACTTGTTATTTTGTGCGTTCGTTGGCACATAAATCAGTAGCATTGCGATAACAATTAATAAGTAGTGTTTTGTCATTTTTAATTTATGGTTAGTAAATAAATAGTGTTCTGAATCGTAAAGAGAAAAAAATAATTTTAAATATAATACTAAAATAACTTTGTGAAGTGTGCTTCTTAGCAAAAAAATAATGTTGGTGAGTAAAACTGAATCCTAAAAATAATTCGTATAAGTGAGGAATCACAAATAAAAGTATAAGTATGATTTGTATATGACAAATTTAATTTGAAATTGTTTTTTGAAAATATTTTTTAATAACGGTTTTTATGATTTAATTGATTGAAATCTTGAGACCGTATGTCCGTGCGTATCTACAATTTAATAAAAATGGAAAATTTAAATAATACAAAATTATTTCGTCAAAAGGCTTATATCAATGGAGAATGGATTGCTGCCGAAAATGGAGCGACTTATAATATTGTTAACCCTTATGATCATTCGGTTATTGCTAAAGTACCGGATATGGGCGAGGCAGAAACCCGTCGAGGAATTATTGCAGCAAATGCCGCTTTTCCAAAATGGAAGGCAAAAACCGCTGGCGAACGTTCGATTATTTTAAGGCGTTGGTACGAATTACAAATGGAATATTTGGAAGACCTCGCCTATATTTTGACGATGGAACAAGGGAAACCGATTAATGAAGCTCGGAGTGAAATTCGGTATGGTGCCTCATTCGTGGAGTGGTTTGCGGAGGAAGGCAAACGGGCTTATGGTGATGTGATTCCTGCTCACGGAGTGGATAAACGAATCATAGTGATTAAGCAGCCGATTGGTGTCGTTGCAGCGATTACGCCTTGGAATTTTCCGAATGCCATGATTACTAGAAAGGTCGCTCCAGCGTTGGCGGCTGGTTGTACGGTTATCATTAAACCGGCGGAAGATACGCCGCTTTCGGCTTTGGCTTTGGCGGAATTAGCGGCACAAGCTGGTTTTCCTCCTGGTGTTTTGAATATTGTGACGACAAAAAATCCTGTTGAAGTCGGGCATGAATTAACGGCTAATCCGATTGTGCGCAAATTATCGTTCACGGGTTCTACACAGGTTGGCAAATTATTAATGCGTCAATGTGCGGATTCTGTTAAAAAAGTATCGCTGGAATTAGGTGGAAATGCTCCATTTATTGTTTTCGAGGATGCGGATATTGATGCGGCCGTCGCTGGTGCGATTGCTTCGAAATATCGAAATGCCGGTCAGACTTGCGTTTGTGCAAATCGAATTTATGTTCAATCGGGAATTTATGATGCGTTTGTGGAGAAATTGGCGAAAGCTGTAAAATTACAAAAAGTTGGTCATGGCTTAAACGATGATGTAACGATTGGCCCGTTGATTAATAAAAAAGCATTGGAAAAGGTAGAATATTTGGTAGCAAATGCCTTGGAAGCTGGTGCAAAATTGGTGACTGGTGGAAAGCGACACGATTTAGGTGGCACATTTTACGAACCAACGATTTTGGCGAATGTCAATGCTAAAATGAGTATTTCGCAAGAAGAAATATTTGGACCTGTCGCACCAGTTTATCGTTTTGAAACGGAGGATGAAGTGATTCGGTTGGCGAATGATACGCCTTACGGATTAGCGGCTTACTTTTATGGTCAAAATATCAATAGAGTTTGGAAAGTAGCGGAAGCATTGGAATATGGAATGGTCGGAATTAATACTGGAATGATTTCTACGCCTGTCGCTCCGTTTGGTGGAATGAAGCAAAGTGGAATTGGACGAGAAGGCTCGAAATATGGTTTGGAAGAATTTATGGAAGTGAAGTATTTGTGTTTTGGATAATATGCGAAGACATAATTTTATAGGTCTTTTTTCACTAGAAACCGTGTCGATTTTTAAGATCGATACGGTTTGATAGAGGCAATACTACGAAAATGCCTCAAACATTTCGGCATTCCATTCTTCCAAACTATTCAAGATCTTATCTGCAATGATGAATTTTGGATTATCATATTCGGGTACAGCGATGGTGATCATTCGGGCTGCTTTTCCTGCAATTACACCATTTAGTGAATCTTCAAAAACCAAGCATTTAGTCGGAGCGACGCCTAATTTTTCGGCAGTTGTGAGGAACGTTCCAGGGTTTGGTTTGCCGTATTTTTCAAATTCTGCGGAGTAGATAGTATCAAATAAGCCCTTTAATTTTAATCGTTTTACGACCGCTTCGATGATTCTTAAATAAGAAGAAGATGCAATTGCCATCGGGATTTTTTTATTCCAAAAAAACTCAAGTATATCATAAACGCCGGGCAAAGCTTCGCCTTCATTCGTGATGCGTTCTATCATTTTATTAACGATTTGGTGTTCAATTTCTTTTGTACTTGGTGTTTTCCACGGATGTTTTTCGTACCAATATTCGACTACCTCATCTATCCGTAAACCAACGGTATCCAAACACATTTCTTCCGTTAATTCAATTCCAACTGTTCCGAAAACATCAATTTCAACAGCTTTCCAAAATGGTTCGGAATTGATTAATAAACCATCCATATCAAAAATTACAGCTTGTATCATTTCGTTTTATTTTATAACAATGATTTTAAAAAGTCAGAAAATACTTTTGGTTTTTCTAATGGCATCATGTGTCCGCCATCAAACTCATGGAAATGAATATATTGAAATGATTTTTTCCACCATCTAATATCCTTTTCTGAAAGTGTTTTATAATATTTAGAATGAATAAAATGTGTTGGAATTGCTAAGTTTGGATATTTAAAAAAGAATGGCGGATTTTGAAAAATCTTACCTTCTAATGCTTTTGGATAGTCCAGTGTAATGCCATTTTCGATTTCCTGAAAACCATACTGAATATAATCTTTAAAACAATTTTCATCAAAACGTTTAAAGATTCCTCGATTTCTCAATGCTTTATAAGCGACTTCTCGACTTTCAAAATTATCCCTTCGTTGAAATGCTTTTCCTGCTGGACTGAATTTATCTGCGAGACCAATTTTGGTAAGAAACCAAATTAACCGTCTTGTGTTCGCACTGAAAATCGGTGGTTCAATCAAGATGATTTTTGAGAATAAATCTGGACGCTGTTCTGCTGCAAAAAAGGTAACAACCGCACCAAGTGAATGGCCAATTCCAATAACTGGTTCGGTATAATTCTCCTCAATATGTTGGATATACTTTGGAATAAAATCTTTCCAAGTTTGCCAATTTTCAACCGTTACAATATTGTCTAATCCTGTAATACGATTTGGTTTTAATTGCTCTAAAAAGTAATTGTACGTTTTTAAAGAGAAACCATTTGAATGGGAAAAAACGATATTTTTCATATTTGATATTTGTAGATTTTTTAACTTAAAAAGTTAATTTTAAATCATTACGCTAAATATTAATACTTCATTTTTAATACTTAGCGTATTACACCAAATGTTTTTCAATGTCGCCTGAATTACTCTGAGCGGCATCAAGGCGTTCTTGACACGCCTTACAACCCGACAAATGTCCAATGAATCGAGTGTATTCGTCAGAGGTTGTATCCATTCTCATTTTAACAAAATCATGAAGTTCTTCATCTGTTAAGTGCGGATGTTGAACCATGATTTGTCTGACAGCACGAACGATAATAATAATAGAAATACCAATTAATATATAAATTAACATACGTTTGAGTTTTTACAAAAATAGATAATATTGACCAATTAAGATTAAAATAAAAAAGGTATTCCATAGCGTGCAAAAAAAATAACAGGAATATTACGAAGCATTTTAATACAAATCATCGTTCTAAAAGTGAATTTAATATTTTTACATTAAAACCAAAATATTCTTATAATGATAAAACAATATCTATTTGGCTTTATCGCTTTCTTTGCGATTGCCTTCAGTACGTCAAGCTGTATGCAAGATACTTGCACACGAGAAATTACTTATACAAAATATACTCCGATTTTCATATCCACAGCTGAAATTCGTCAAGATGCGGTTATTGCCGTATCTCGTGACTTAGAAAAACCGGGTAAAATCTATTTTTATAATAATTATATTTTTATTAATGAACTTCGGGAAGGTATTCATATCATTGATAATGCTGATCCAAGTGCGCCACAAAACCTTGGTTTTATTGAAATTAAAGGAAATGTGGATATTGCCGTAAAAGATAATATGTTGTTTGCGGATAATTATATGGATTTATTGGCAATTGATATTACAAATCCCTTAGCTCCAGTTCAAATGAGTCGTCAGCAAGATGTCTTTCCAACTTTGGGTGAAGACACAGATGGAAATGTGTTGGCATATTACGAAACAGAAGTTGTTACCGAAATGACAGAATGCTCAAGTAACTGGTTCGGAGGTGGCCTTTTTAGAGAGGGTGACGTTTTTATTGCTACGGGTTCTTCAAGTAGCGGAGGTGCTACTCCTGCTTCTCCACAAGGTGTTGGCGGTTCGATGGCACGTTTCACGATTGTTGATAATTACCTTTATACTGTTGATAATGCAGATTTGCACACATTTGATATCTCAAATACTTCAAGTCCAACTGAAATCAGTATGGTTCAAGTTGGTTGGAATATAGAAACGATTTTCCCGAATGCGGATAAATTATTTATCGGTTCGGCTAATGGAATGTTTATTTACAGCATCAGTAATCCTTCAACGCCAAGTTTTATATCAGAATTTTCTCACGTAGGAGCTTGTGATCCAGTCTTCGTTGACGGTGATTTGGCTTACGTCACATTGCGTTCGGGTACACTTTGCGAAGGTTTTAATAATCAATTGGATGTTGTAGATATTTCAAATCCATCTCAGCCAAGTTTATTGAAAACGTATGAAATGGATAATCCACACGGTTTGTCAATCGTTGATAACAGGATGTTTCTTTGCGAAGGGGATTACGGTCTGAAAGTATTGGATATTGAGGATGAAATGGATATTGAGGAGTTAAAGTATTATAAAGATTTCTCTACTTACGATGTGATTGCCTTGCCAAATGATATATTACTGGTTATCGGAAAAGATGGTTTTTATCAATATGATTATAGCGATATTGATAATTTGGTGCAATTAAGTAAAATTGAAGTGTTGAACTAATAATTATAATTTGACTTCTTATTAATAATTGTATCGTTCTGAAAAAACTTTACAGATAAAAATTAAAATTGAAATAGTGACCGAATCTGATAGGAACAATTTTTTTTTAAACTTTCTACCTAACAGAATCTAAACTCCATTTTATTCAAAAAAATAGGTTTACGGAGTTAAAAGTAGAACTTTAAACCGAACAGATGATTTCGTGAAACGAAATTTTCTGTTCGGTCGGTCATAATTTTAGGAATCAAAACGCTAATTAAGAATTACGATAAGTAAAGATTAAAATTATAATAAACCGTCCGGTTGAGCGAGTTTTCAACATGGCGGTTTTTATTAAAAGAAGACCATGAAATATCTAAAATATTTATTAACCATTGGCTTGCTGACCTGCTTCATCAATGCGGATGCACAATATTATGAAGAAGTCGTTTATCTCACAAACGGTAGTGTTATCAGAGGTAACGTGCTTGAACAAACGAAAGAAACGATTAAAATCGAAATCACAGGAGGAAGTATTTTAGTCTATAAAATGTCGGAAGTCGAAAAGATTGTCAAAGAAGAAAAAAAGCTAAAATTCAAGAAAAAAGAACGAGATTATCAAATCAAAGAAACTGGTTATTACAACGCCATTTCCGTTGGCTTTTTGCCAGGTCGGGGACAGTTCGGAGATTTCGCCTTTGGCGGTTCGCTTCATTATACGTTTGGTTATCAATATAAGCCGATATTAGGTGCCGGAATTGGAATCGGTGGCGATGCTTATATTTATGACGCCATTCAAAATATTATTCCTATTTATTTAGAAGGAAGAGGTTATTTTTCAAACAAACCCTTCTCTGCATATTACTCGGTAAATGCTGGTTATGGTTTCGCTTTAAGGAGTAATGCTTGGAATGTTACGGATGAAAAAGGTGGTATTTACGTGCATCCAAAAATTGGTTTCCGTTTTCCATCTCGTTCTAATGCTGCGTTTACCATGGAATTAGGATATTCTTATCAACGTGCAACGTTTACGTATGACGATTGGCAAGGAAGGTATGAAGATAAGATTTCGTTCAGACGAATTTCGATGAGGTTTGGGGTTTTGTTTTAGGAAATTATTGGCAAATCCAATACT
>CAWVWD010000126.1:0-9135 GCA_963933585.1 uncultured Saprospiraceae bacterium | reverse complement strand
AAAATTCTCATTCAATTCTTTACCATTATACTGATAAAAATTCTCCCCTTGCGTCACATTCCGACCGTAGCCTTCGTGTTTTAAACCGAAAGGATAATATTGCTCTTCTTGTATAATCTCCGATTCTGTTACAATACCGTCATTATCAATATCGCAGAACATCACACGAGAGTTTCCTAAGTGATCTTTAAGTATGTATTCAGGTATCATTTTAAAGAAAAATTACTTAGTGATTTTTAATTTATACCACGGAAATAAAGATAATATAATTGAAATAAATAGCCCCTGCGATTTTCGCCAGTAAGATGTTGATTCATTAGTTCTTAGTAACATATCATTATTTTTATCATAAATTAATTTAATAGTGTCTTGAATATTATATTTCATACAATTTTTCCTGCGGCTACTAATAAAATACGTTTTTTGATTGTAATGTATTGTTAATTTTGAATCACCGTTAATCCTACAATGTTTATTATATATACTTGCTGATAAGTAATCAATCCGTATTATGTACAGGTTATTTATTCTAAAATCTAGCAATAATAATAGGTTTAATAATTTTAAACTTATTGCTACTTATGAATGGTTACTTATTATGCTGTAAATAATGATTGTATTTTCAATTTGAAAAAAAAATTAAATGGAATGAATACAGGGGTAAAAAATATATCTCCTTCCCAATGTAAAAACAAAAGATGCAAAACCAAGAAAGGAATCTCAATTTTGCATTTTTTAAACTATAAAGTGAAGTATCCGTCTCTCGTTTACTGTTATTTATCAATTCTTTCCATAATCGGAATATCTTTCACCACCATTTTCAAAGTCCCACGAATACGTTCCTCCAAAAGAACCATTTTACCTTGTTGAAGTTGGTCAACGATGCTTTTTTTGTAATGACGAACGGTGATTAATTCTACATGATTATCCTTGAAAACCTTATAGAATTCACGTAAATCTTTCAATAAACCATGAATACGTTCTTCCACATTATCTATACAAATCGAAAAGCCAATAGCCGTATTTTGCATCATATTTACTTTGATACGATGATGTGAAAACAAGGCAAATAACTCACTCAAACTTTCTTCATCTACAAAAGAGAAATCCATACGAGCTACTTGTAGCAACGCTTGATGTCTTTCTACGACAATTACAGGTGGATAAGCTGCTTCTAGGTTTTCAGAAATCATCGTGCCTTCGCCTTTTGGATCAATAAATGACTTGACCAAAAGCGGGATACTTTTATTTTGCAAGGGTTTAATGGTTTTTGGGTGAATTACTTTTGCACCGTAATACGTCATTTCTATCGCTTCACGGAAAGAGATTCTATCTAATTTGGTTACATTTTTAAATAATCGTGGATCAGCCGTTAAGATACCGGGCACATCTTTCCAAACGGTCATATTTTTCGCATCCAAGCAGAACGCTGCAATCGCCGCCGTAAAATCCGAACCTTCTCGTCCCAAAGTTGTCGTCATGCCATTTGCGGCACTACCGATGAAACCTTGTGTTACGACACAACCTTTTTTCAACAAAGACGGAACGGTCGCTTTAAATTGTTTTGGGGTAACGGTCCAATCCACTTTTCCTTCTCGAAAGGTATCGTTTGTACGAATTAATTTTCGAGCATCAAGCCAAGTCGCAGGTGTTCCATTTGAATCTAAATATTGTTGGATAATCGTCGTAGAAACCAGTTCACCAGTCGAAACGATTTGATCATACACACAATCGAAACTTTCGGTTACGGCTTGCTCAAATCGTTTTTCCGTTATTGAAAATAAAGCATTGACCTTATCATAAACCGAATGACTTTCGCTAAATAAATCTTTGATTATCGAAAAGTGATAATCCTTAACAATTTGCCAATGTGTATTTAAATCGTCTCGCTTATAAAAGTAAGATTTAATCACATCTTCCAACGCATTCGTTATTTTCCCCATCGCAGAAACCACGATAAATAACTGCTCTGGAGAATAACTATCAATAATTTTCGCCACGTTGCGAATCGCATCTGCATCTTTCACCGATGCACCACCAAATTTGAAAACTTTCATTTTGAATTATAAACGATGAATGATAAATTATTTTAAAACAGACTGCAAATATAAGGCATCTTGCGAATTGTAAAATTTTTAAGTTTTAATTTTAATAACAAAAACTATTTTTTAACGATTTGTTTAATTTTAAACATCCTTCCAGTTCTGTCCCGATAGAAACTAGGATAAATGGTAAGAAAAAATACCAATACGTCAATCAAAATCTAAAAATTTGTGTTTCTAATCAAAAATAATAAAAACTATGTCAAAGCATAAAAAGAAAAGTGATTTACCAACGAAAATTTGCCTCATCTGCAAACGGCCATTTACGTGGCGAAAAAAATGGGCAAAAGATTGGGAAAACGTCAAATATTGTAGTGAACGTTGTCGAAGAAATAATTGACGAAAGTTAAAAAAGTCGCCCTTAAAAAATATGTTAATCCGATAAAAAAGGCTGTGAAATCTGCGAAATCTGTGGGAGAAAAGCCAATTAACAAAAAATAGCACTATTTTGCGAGAATGTATGCAATAGTAGATTTAGAAACAACAGGTGTAAAGCCAGGGCGAGACCGAATAACAGAGGTTGCCGTCGTCGTATATGACGGAGATAAGATTATTGACCGATACCAAAGCTTGGTCAATCCTGAATGTTCTATTCCACCGAATATTACACAGATAACAGGTATTACAAATGGAATGGTCGCTGATGCACCGAAGTTTTTCGAAATCGCAAAAGAAGTTGTTGAAATTACAAAAGGAGCAATTTTTGTAGCTCACAATGTTAATTTTGATTATGGATTTTTGAAAGAAGAATTTGCACGTTTAGGCTATTCTTATCGTCGAAAACAATTGTGTACAGTACGTTTGAGCAAATTAGTGTTTCCCGGTCGAGGACGATATAATTTGGATTCGATGATTAATATGTTGGGAATTGATGTAGAACGCAGACACCGAGCAATGGATGATGTGGAGGCAACCGTAAAGTTATTGGAAGCGATATTAGCACAACAAACTGCCGAAGAATCTATAGCGAATTTAGTGAATCGTGGCGTGAGTGTATCGAAGCTACCACCGAATTTTACTATGGAACAATTACACGCACTACCCGAGGATTGTGGTGTGTATTATTTCCATAATCAAAATAATGAAGTAATCTATGTTGGTAAAAGTATAAATATTAAAAAACGTATTATGGAACACTTTGCTGCAAAAACGGCAAAGGCACAAAAAATGCAACAAGCGGTTCACGATATTACTTTTCAAGTCACGGGGAGCGAATTAGCCGCTTTGTTATTGGAATCGCACGAAATTAAAACCCTATTACCTCGATATAATGTCGCTCAAAAACCTCGAAAAAAGTCCTATTGTATTTTTAAATATCAAGACGAAGACGGTTATCAACGATTGGCCGTTGCTCGAACTAAAAAGGATTTAGATATCGTTTTTGAATATAAAAGAAGAGAAGAAGCGACGGGAGCATTGCGATTTATTCAAAATAAATTTGAATTGTGCCAACATAAATGCGACTTAGGAAGCGGTACAAGCGGCGCGTGTTTTCATTACCACATTAAGCAGTGTTTTGGAGCATGCACCGGCGAAGAGCAGCCGGAAACCTACAATGAACGTGCAAAAGCAGCGATTATAAAAGTGCAATGTCCAGAGTTAGAGGGCAATTTTATTTTAATGGAAATGGCTCGTAGCAAAACGGAACAAGCAATATTTGTTGTAGAAAATGGCTATTACCAAGGTTTCGGTTATGTGGATACGAATGAAAGTTTAACGACGGAAGACTTATTGGACTCAATCACGAATTATGAACATAATTTAGATGTCGTTCATATTATCATACAGCATGTCAAAAACAATGGATTAAAACGGATAGGATTTTAAAGTAATCTCAAGTGCCAGCTTAGAAGACATTTAATTTGAAGTGCAAGTCCAAATAAAGACCGTCATACCGATTCCGAGGAGTCGGTATGACGGTTTCTGTTAAATACGACGGATTAAAATTTAAACTAATTCTGTAGCCAAAACATCCTTACTTTCCAAAACCGTCACGCCTAATAATTTTAGAAAGTCCACCGTTTTCTCACCATCACCATCCTCCAAATTGACCGCTCGGCAACCATCCACAACCAAGTTCGTTTTATAACCTAACCGGATTGCATCTTTCGCCGTAAACTTCACACAGTAATCCAAAGCCAAACCCATAATATAAACTTCCGTTACTCCTTGACTTTGTAAATAATTATGTAAACCAGTCGAACTTCGTCGGCCATTATCATAAAATCCGCTGTAACTATCTACCGTTTTATCCATTCCTTTCGGAAAAATTTTTGTAATTTTTTCTATATTTAATTCCTGTACGAATTCTGCTCCGAAAGTTTCCTGAACACAGTGAATCGTCCATAAAACTTGCTCTAAACCATGTAAATCTATCACTTGTCCGGGGCGTCTAAAATAATGGACGGCCGCAAAACTCTCATGGTTTGCCGGATGCCAATCCTGTGTCGCTACGACCAAATCAAATTTATCCATTAACATATTTGCCACAGAAATAACTTCATTTCCATCTTTAATAGCTAATGCACCCAAATTGCAAAAGTCATTTTGTAAATCGACTAATATTAATGCTTTCATTTTATTTGTCTTAATTTATTATTTAGAATTTTCATCGTGCTTCCATATAATTGATACCACTTTGGAGTATTTTCATGTTCCCTTGGCATCGTTATAGAAAAATGCGTATTGTCCTGAATACCCTGAAAAGGAATAATTTCTACTTCAATAATTGGTATCGTTTTTCCAGATTTTAAAACTAATAAATCACCTTTGGTGATATATCCGGAGCAAATTTTCCCCACCAGTAAAATTCCAGAGCTGTTGTGATTGTGAAATCCATTATCAATTTGAACCGTAGAATATTTATCAGAATATTTAAGATTTTCCATTTTTTATCGATTCATAGTTATCTCAAAAATAAACCCTTCTTTTGCCAGTTTTTGATATTCTTCATGGTCAAACGAATACAACGTAGCCGGACGATGTGCCACATCAGTTTGTTTGCCCATTTCCTTTAAAATATTCATTTTCAATACTTTAGTTCTGAAATTTCGTTTATTTAAAGTCGTTCCTAATATTTTTTCATAGAGTTCTTGAAGTTGTCCGAGGGTAAACTTTTCTGGTAACAATTCAAAACCTAAAGGCTGATAACGTACTTTTGATTCTAAACGGTTAATCGCACTTTTCAATATTTTATCATGGTCAAATGCCAATTCTGGTAAATCGTTCAATGGAAACCAGGCTGCATTTTTTGCATCTGAAGCTGCCTGAACGGGATGTTCATCCAAGTTCACCAAAGCATAATAAGCGACACTAATCACTCGACCTCTCGGATCACGTCCTGGGTTTCCGAAAGTAAAAAGCTGCTCAAAAAAGACATCTTTTACACCCGTTTCTTCCTCTAATTCTCGCAATGCCGCCGCTTCCAGACTTTCGTCAATATCCACAAAACCGCCCGGTAAAGCCCATGCATTTTTGAAAGGTTCACCACCTCTCTGTATTAATAATATTTTTAAATCCGTTTTGTCCAATCCAAAAATCACGCAATCTACAGCGACGGATGGACGAGGATAATCGTAAGTATATGGCATTTTTCTATTTTGGTATTCGTTACTCGGTATTCGTTATGTAGTAAAAAATTGCGAAGCATCTTTTTACTATAATTATTGCGTTATTTTACGCTTGTCGGATGCCAAATATTGGATGCCGAATTACGAATGATGAATATCAAATTATCGGTTCATTAAGATTTTTTTTCTTTTATATAATGTGTTTTCCAATCCAATTTTATACTCATTTATAGTTTTCCTGTCAAACTCTTTTAACTGTTCAATCGTTCTATTTCTTATCGCATGAATATTCGGTAATTCATAAATCAATTGGCCATTTCTAAAAATTGGGCGCAATAATTTTTTCGATTTAAAACTTGATAAATCAACAATTTCATTATCAAAAGTGACCAATTTATCGGTATTGCTTTCAGTATCTTCATTGAAAATAACATCTGCAATAGGAGCGGAGTGATTATCAAAATAACGGTGAACTTGTAAAATGCCAGGATTAGAAACTTTAATCGCTTGTTCTGACAGTTTAATTCTGTAATTCCATTCTGTTTCGGTCGGACTTTTGATTGCACCCAACTTATAAACGCCGCCCAAAGCAGGTTGATCATAAGCAGTTGCTAAACGAGTTCCAACGCCCCAAACTGTTATTTTTGCTCCTTTCTCTTTTAAAGTTTTAATGCGATATTCATCCAAATCGTTTGACGCAACGATTTTTGAATTTTCAAAACCGGCCGCATCTAAAATCTTCCTTGCTTCTATACTTAAGGTTGCCAAATCGCCAGAATCCAAGCGAATTCCTGCCAAATCAAAACCTTTTTGACGCAATTGTGTACCAATTTCAACCGCATATTTCACCCCTTCAATCGTATCATAAGTATCCACTAAAAGTGTCGTATTATTCGGCATTGCATTGGCGTAAGCCGAAAATGCTTCCAGCTCATTTTCAAAACACATCACCCAACTATGAGCGTGCGTTCCTTTTACTGGAATATCAAAAAGTTTACCTGCCAAAACATTACTTGTCGAATCACAGCCACCAATATAAGCCGCTCGACTTGCCGATAATCCGCCATCAATTCCCTGTGCTCGTCGCAAACCAAATTCCATCACGATATCATCCCCAGCCGCTGCTTTTATTCGTGCCGATTTTGTCGCAATCAACGTTTGAAAATTAATCATCGTCAGTAAAGCTGTTTCCACCAATTGAGCTTGAATCAAATTTCCTTTGATGCGAATCAACGGCTCGTGCGGAAATACAATCGTCCCTTCCGGAACCGCATCAACATCACAAGTAAACTTAAAACGCTGCAAAAAATTCAAAAATCCTTCCTCAAATAAAGCTTGATTATCCGTGCCTTTTAGGTTGGCTAAATATCGAATATCATCGACATCAAACCGTAAATTCTGCAAGTAATCAATCACTTGTTCCAATCCTGCCGCAATCGCAAATCCATTTTTAAAAGGATTCTTACGATAGAATAAATGAAACACGGCTTCATGATGATACATCGAATTTTGCCAATAACCATTCGCCATCGTTAATTGATACAAATCGGTTAGCAACGTCAAATTATGTCTATATAGTTTGGAAATACTGCCTTCTTTCATAATTTACCAATCGTTTTGTTGATAAGATGAAACAAAGATAGTTACCTTAGTTTAAAAAACAAACTAAGTAATGGTTTTTATTAAAATTAGTACGAAAACGGGATGGATTTCAAAAATATGTCCCGTTTTTTGCGAAAAGAACCTCCTAAATAAATTAGTATTGAAAAGTAATTTAAAGTATTTCTTTTTAAAGTAAATCAGCGTTTGAGCGAACGGATATTTCAAACCTGCTTTTAGAATATCTTGATTGTAAATAATAAGGTGTTGAACAAGAAAATTTATAAAAAAATAAGTAGGTGATTATATTCAGAATGAGATAGTCTTTAGCAAAGAATGGATTTGGTTCTCCGAACCTTTCGCTCAGTAATAAGTTCGGAGAATCGAATCCGTTTGTAGGATTTCGTGTTTCGATATAAATTTAAGGTTCAGAGAACCGATACCGTTTTTTCTTGCGATTGAAATACGTTTTTAAATACACAATAACATAAACCCAAAAATTTGCCGTACTTTTGCGTCTTATTTTATTGGGGATTAAAAAACAGAAAATTCGTGTTAGATATAGTTGTAAAAACATTTTTGGGAGTAGAGGAAACTTTGGCAGCGGAATTGAGGGAATTAGGTGCTACGGATGTAGAAATTCTGAAACGAGCAGTCGCTTGTAAAGGGGATGTAAAATTGGTTTATAAAATCAATTATATGGCTCGAACGGCTTTGCGTGTTTTGTTACCGATTGCTAAGTTTAAGGCAAGGTCAGAGGAGAGTTTGTACCATAAAATGAAAAAAATTGATTGGACACAATACATGAGTTTGTCGCAAACTTTTGCGATAACAAGTGCTGTGAATTCTAAGTATTTTAATCATTCACAATATGTAGCTTTGAAAACCAAAGATGCGATTGTTGACCAATTCAGAGAGAAATTTTTCAAACGTCCGAATGTAAATACAGAAACGCCACATTTAGCGGTTAACGTTCATATTTATATGGATGATGTAACGGTTTCGTTGGATACTTCTGGTCAATCTTTGCACAAAAGGGGTTATCGTAAAGAATCATTTGTCGCGCCGATAAATGAAGCATTGGCAGCGAGTTTGGTGATGATGACTGGTTGGAGAGGTGAAAAAACGTTCATTGATCCAATGTGTGGTTCGGGAACAATATTGGCAGAAGCTGCAATGATAGCCACGAATACGCCGCCACAAATTCACCGAGATTATTTCTCTTTTAAGAAAGGAAAGGGTTTTGATCCAGTAATTTGGAGAGAAGTGGTGAGTGAAGCGAATGAAAATATTAAAGCTCCAGAATGTAAAATTTGGGGATTTGATAATTCTTTCCAAACGATTCATATTGCAGAACGAAATTTAGAACATGCAAATATGGATGATTTTGTTCAGCTCAAGCGTAAAGCTTTTGAGAAAAATTCGGCTCCTGATAATAACGGTATTTTAGTGACGAATCCACCTTATGGAGAACGTATCGAAACTTCAGAAGATATTATCGAGTTCTATCAAATGATTGGTACGCAACTGAAACATAATTTCCACGGTTATACGGCTTGGCTCATTAGCTCTAACTTTGAAGCATTGAAATTACTTGGCTTGAAACCGTCCCGAAAAATTGCTTTATATAATGGTGCGTTGCAATGTAAATTCCAACGGTACGATTTATATGCAGGAAGTAAGAAGGCGAAAAAGCAGGAAGGTTATGTGGAAGCTCCTGAAATTCAAGAAACTCCTGAAATTCAGGAAATTCAAGAAACTCCTGAAATTCAAGAAAACCTAGAAGCTCCTGAAACTCCTGAAATTCAAGAAAACCAAGAAACTCCTGAAATTCAAGAAACTCTAGAAACTCCTGAAATTCAGGA
>CAWVWD010000125.1:0-9145 GCA_963933585.1 uncultured Saprospiraceae bacterium | reverse complement strand
TCTGCTTCTTTTAATTGATATTGTTGAATCATTGTACCCATTGCACCATCAAGGATCAGGATACGCTTTTTGATTGCTTCGTGTAAAGTCATTTTCTAATTAGAAATTAGGAATGAGGAATTAGGAATTTTCCTAAAACTCATTGGTAAGATTATTAAATTATTAGCACAACAATGAAACCTCAAATCATTAGATTTGAGGTTTCAAAAGGCTAATTTACGACACGATTGATTAAAAAAGGAATTTGTTAATTTTTAATAAATCATATTTTAATTAAAAACCATAATCAACTAATTCTGTTAAGTTGCTCACAGGTGTCCGGATTTTTTTAACCAATCAAAAGAATAAAATGCAGCAAATTACAACGATTACTTTTTTTAGGCATGAAATATTTCGAGATAAAGCTTGGGGGTTCAAGATGATTGGAGCTGGGCATGAATATTTAAAAGATATTGAAGGGCTTTCTTTTTATAAGCTATTGGGAAGTGGTAAAGGTAAGGGTTTTAACCCTTTTCCTGATTGGGGCGTTTATAGCTTATTACAAATTTGGGACTCTGAAAAGGCAGCAAATCATTTTTTTGAAACTTCGGAATTGATGAGTTTATATAAAAATAGAACCTCAGAAATTTGGACTTTATATTTAAAAAATGTCGTTTCGAAAGGCGAATGGTCAGGAAAAAATCCGTTCGAGATAAATACGGATATTGATGAAAATAATAAATTATTGTGTGTGATTACCCGAGCGACAATTAAACCAAAAAAATTATTTCGATTTTGGAAATATGTCCCGACTGCTCAAATGCCGATTGAAAAAGGTACAAAAGGCTTAATTTTTACGAAAGGAATTGGCGAATTACCGGTCATTCAAATGGCAACTTTCAGTATTTGGACGGATTTCAAAGCTTTGAAAAGTTATGCTTACGAAAGTCCGGAACACAAAAAAGCGATTCACTTAACACGGAAATTGGACTGGTATAAAGAAGAATTATTTGCAAGGTTTCAACCTTACCGTTCCATTGGAACTTGGAATGGTGTTGAGCCTTTGGTACTTTAGTTTTACCGTAGAGTGAAAGGAGTTTTTGAGCCTTTTTTATTTTGACTTCGTTCAATTTTTTATATTAAAAATTGCGAAGTAATTCAAAAAAAAACTTCCGAAAGCTCCTTTAACCCTATGGTGAATACTTATTTTTTTATCCAATCCAACATAAAATTAAGGACTTCTTGTTTGTCAATTTCATTATGAATCTCATGATACATACCTTTCCAAAGCTTGAGTGTAACATCACCTTCGGTTATTTTTGAGAGTTCAACAGTTCCTGCTGGCGACGTGATTCCATCTTCTGCCCCGTGCATCAGCAGTAGTGGAATATCGGTTTTTCGGTTAGTTTCAATTAACCAATTTCCTTGTTCAATTAAAGCTAAACCGAGTTCGGATGTCACTCTATCGTGAACTAATTCGTCTGCGACATAAGCATCAATGACCGCTTGATCAGTCGAAAGGAATTTGAGTTTCAAACCATTTGGTTGAGCAAACTTCGGATAGATTTTACGCATTATTTTACCGACTGCTAATAAGGCTGCTGGAGGGTTTTCGTGCAAAGTAATCGCTGAACCAGTTGCGATAACACCATTTATTTTTGGATTCCGTTTGAATAAATAATTCAAAACGATATTTCCACCCATACTGTGTCCATATAAATAAATCGGTAAACCAGGAAAATCATTTTTCGCTTTAGCAATTAAGGTATCGACCTCGACCAAAAGTCCTTCGTAACTCGGCGTGTGTCCTCTTGTTCCGCCCGATTTTCCGTGACCGTAATGATCATTACCACATAAAGCATAACCATTTTTATTGAAAAAAGTAGCGACGTGTTCGTAACGGTTGATGTGTTCACCTAAACCGTGAACGGTGCAGACAACGCCTTTTGGCTTTTCAGGTGTCCAAGATTTGGCATAGATATTTGTTCCGTCTGTTACTTTCCAGTTGTATTTGTTGATTGTCATATTTGTGTTCATTGATAGTTTATCAATAAAAAATTTCTGTGGAAAGTTACGAAAAAAAATGATTGTATGGTATTTTGTCCAAAAAATATGGCTTCAAGTGGAAGTAACTTATTTTTTATATTTCGTATATATATACAGACTTTAAACGAAATTAATAAAAAATAAAAAAGTCGAATACAGAAGGATTCGACTTTTCATAATATGACTTAATGCCTAATGTTGAATTAATCTTTTGGTGCTTGATAAACTAATAAAGGTACTTCTGTTTCAAAAGTCATTTGTTTGGTCAGACTCGGATTAAATAAACGCTTGAAGAAAGAGTAGCGGTGAGTTATCATGACCAATATATCGATTTTTTCATCTTCTACATAATTTTCTAATTCCTCCAAAATATCATTATTATAAAGAATTTTGAAACGTACATTCTGATAACGTTCTGCTAACTCACTAATCTCTGCCATATTTGCATATTGCTCACTATCAATATACTCGCCTTTCGCGGCAACATGGACAAAGTATAATTCTGCATCAAATTTTCCAACCCAAACTAATAAGTCATCAATGATATTATCATTCAAATCTTCAAAGTTTGTCGCATAAGTGATACGACTAATCGCTTTATATTTTGCCTTCTCTGGAATAATCAAAACAGGACAAACCGCTTTACTCATAACCGCTGCTGCATGACTTCCATATAACCATTTTCCAACCCCTTCCGCACCATCCGTCCCCATGATAATCATGTCAAAACTTTGTTTTTGGCTCATTCTTATAATCTCCTCGACGGCTAAACCATATTCTAAGGTATGTTCAATATTTATATTTCTAAATCCTGCTTCAATCGCAATTTCATACAATCGTTTATTAAATTTTTGATATTCTTGCAGTTCAAATTTTTCAGTCAATTCGGCCATTTCTTCCACTATAATCATTGGTGTTGTCGCTATAATAGGGGCGGTGAAAGTGTGAACGGTAGAGATCGTTGCACCAAAACGGTTAGCGATATGTAAAGCGTAAAGGAAAGCATTTTCGCTTGTTTTGGAGAAGTCGGTTGGAAAAAGTATTTTTTTCATAATTATTTACCCTTTTAATATTTTCCACAAGCAATTTAAATTTAATTAGATGACTTTTTGGAAATGTTTATTTTGATCTATTTTAAGATATCTTATATTTTGGATGGAATCAAAAGAAATGTTAGATACGAATTCCACGAATTATTAAAGATTAGAACTTTCAATGTCAAAAGGTATGAAATAATCAGTAAAATTTGTGGTAACTCAGGTCTAAAATACTTTGTTCAAAGTCCAAAAGGTATTAGAATAATAAATTAATATATGCCGAAGGTGAGCTTTTTTTCTAGTATTTTTTCTGATATAAATCAGTTTAAAATATGATATAAATCAGCTGAGTAAATTATTTATTAATAATTATTGATTTATAATTCGTCTTTTTTAGAGGTATTTATTTATATATATTTGAATATGATGACAGTCATTTTGATTTTTTTCTTTGACGTTAGACGAATGATTTTTCATTTAAACCGTTGGGAAGTAAGTAATTATAAAATAGGTGTTATGAAAATTAAATTAGGTGTAAAAAATAGAATGTGAGATAGGGAATGATTTTATTGAAAAATCAATTAAGATTATACCTAAAGAATGGTTGAAATTCGTACCTTTACCCTTCCGATTATATTGAATAAAATCTTTCCTTTTTTATAAAAATTATATATTTAGTCAATCTGAAAAATAGCAACAATGTCTCTTAAAGCAGTCATTACAGGTCATCTCGACTTTGGTCTCGAGCGGAGTTATGAACAAGCGTTAAAAATGTATAGGCGACGTGTTGAAACTTATTACAAGGATGATATCTTACTCGAAGAAGAACTTATCTTCAGAGAGGACGAGCTTAGTCTTGTAATAGGTAAATTTAATACGAATTGTTCAAAGCGTTTCTGGCGAAATACATATCTACTTTTAGATTATGTATCTCAATTTGCTATTTCTGGATATCTTCATATTTGGTTACTCGAAGAAGGTATTATTAAGAAAGAAGTCTTTATTGAGCCACGAGGCGATCGTTCTACAGTTATTTTGTATCACGAGGGAAACAATCTGATGAAAGAGGGGAAGATTGAAGAGGCGATTGTAGCATTCACGAAGAGTTTGGGAAAATATCCAAAAAATTCAAGTGCTTACGAAAAGCGTGGTATGATGTATCAGGAGTTAAATGATTTAGAAAATGCGAGAAGCGATTTCGAGAGTAGTTTAGCACTTTATGATGGCAATGCAAGGGCAAACTTTGGTTTGGGTAAGATCGCATTAAATGATGATCGATATCAAGATGCTATTAATTATTTTGAACAATCAATTAAGGGTTCTATTCCTCATCAACCAATTTATTGGACCTGTCGCTACATGAAAGGTGATGCACATGCAATCTTGGGAGAATGGGGTAAAGCAGCTCAGGAGTATAAATTCTTCTGTTACCGTAACTTTACGGCGGATAATCCAAATTTCAAATATCACCGTTTGGCTCATTTAAAATGGGGAAAAGCATTGATGAAATTAGAAGATAAAGGTCAAGATGCATTGAAGGCTTTCGATGATATGTTGAAAATAAAATCTATGGATCACGATGGTTTGACCGTTGGTGAAATGAGGTTATGGAGAGGAAAAGCAAGGTTTCAGGTAGGAAAAAAAGGTTTCAAGGAAGATTGGAAAGAAGCGGCAAAAGCCGGTTATGATGAAGCTTCTACTTTGCTAGCCACTTACAAATAAAAAAAGGCGAACGGTTATCGCAATTTAGATAAAAAGATACAAGATATTGACGAAAGCTCATTGGATGAAAATTCAATGGGCTTTTGTGTTTTATTGATTATGATAACGTGAAGTGTTCTACTGAAAAGTTTTGTTGGAATGGGTAGGCGGAATATGTATCAAGTATCGACTATGAAAGAAATTTTTAGACCAAAATATCTAAATATTTATGAATAAGTTACCTTTTGATTTCTTTTATTAATCTTTGCATCTTAATTTTAGGTTCAAACTAAAATTAAGTAAATTAAAACCAAAGCAAACAAAATTTCTTTAAACTAACCAAATAACCATTTTATGGATTGTACGAGACTATTTGAAATTCCTTATTACCAATTAAAACATTTTCCCCAAGCAAAATCTATCATAGGAAAGAAAGATGATAAGTGGGCACATTACAGCACACAGGAATTTGTGGATACTGCGAATAAAATTAGTTTAGGGCTTTTGAAATTAGGGGTTAAACCTGGAGATAAAGTGGCTGTGGTGACTTACAAAAATCGTCCGGAATGGTGCGTTTTGGATATTGGTGTTCAGCAGGTTGGTGCTATTCTAGTTCCTGTTTATCCGACGATTAGTTCGGGCGAATACGAATACATTTTTAAAGATGCCTCTGTGAAGCTAGCATTTGTTGGTTCTGGAGATTTAATTGATAAAGTGAAAGCGGCTTATATTAATGTTGATTCACTGGAAGCCGTTTATACTTTTGATAGACAAGAAGGGGAGAAGTATTGGGAAGATGTTTTTGAGGAAGGTGATATGAGCGAAGTAGAAGCTCTAAAATCGGGTGCAAAACCGGAGGATTTAATTACACTAATTTATACTTCTGGGACGACTGGAAACCCTAAAGGTGTGATGCTTTCGCATAATAATATCATGAGTAATATCAAAGCGGTATATGATTTAATCCCGTTGACGGCTGGTGATAATGCGTTGAGTTTTTTACCGATGTGTCATGTTTTTGAGCGAATGATGTATTATACCTATATGTCTTACGGGGTGAATATTACATTTACAGGAACGGATAATTTAGGGGGCGAAACTGGTGACTTGAAAACATTGCAACCGAATTTCTTTACGACTGTTCCTCGACTTTTAGAGAAGGTTTATGAAAAAATCTATAACAAAGGTTTATTACTGACTGGTGCCAAAAAAAGCTTATTCTTTTGGGCTTTAGCCTTAACTGAAGATTACGAGTTTGGCAAAAAATATTCTGGTTTGACGAAGATCAAATGGAAAATAGCGGATAAACTTATCTTTAGTAAATGGCGGGAAGCACTGGGTGGAAATGTAAAGGGAATCGTTACTGGAGCTGCGGCTTGTCCTCGCAAAATGGCACAAGTATTTTCAGCTGCTGGTATTCCGATTCGAGAAGGTTATGGTTTGACGGAAACTTCGCCTGTGTTGACCGTGAATCGTTTTCCTGAAGAAGGTGCAATGCTCGGAACGGTTGGTCAAGTGATAGACGGTGTGACGATTGATATTGATGTAAGTGATGCAGAGTATGATTTTCGTCCTGGCGAAGGAGAGATTATTGCGAAAGGTCCAAATATTATGATGGGCTATTATAATAAACCGGATAAAACGGCAGAAGTAATTGATGTTGATGGATGGTTTCACACTGGAGATATTGGAACGTTTATTGAAAAAAATGGTAAGCAGTTCTTGAAAATTACAGATCGTAAAAAAGAATTATTAAAAACATCTGGTGGTAAATATGTGGCTCCAAATCCAATTGAAGGTGCTTTTAAAGGTGATTTCTTAATTGAGCAAATGGCTGTAATCGGTAACAATCGAAAATTCGTCTCGGCACTTATTGTACCTTCGCCGGATGCATTGAAAGATTGGTGTGATAAAAATGATGTGCCGTGTACTTTAACGCAGCACGCGTATAATCCTGTCTTGTCAATTATTGATAACGCAACATTGGAAAATCCTAAAGTACTGGAGAAATTTCAAGCGTTATGTAAGCATTACAATAAAGAATTCAGTCATGTGGAACAAATCAAAAAATTCAAACTTTTGGGAGAACCTTGGGATGTTTCGACAGGTGAATTAACACCGACAATGAAGCTAAAACGTCGTGTCGTTGATAAAAAGTTTGATGACATCATCGAATCAATGTATGCTTAATTGAACTTAAATAATTGAAAACTGACAATTGTCATATTGACTAGAAATAGTGAAAGCCTTGTGAAAATTCGTTTTGCAAGGCTTTTTTTATTTTAATAAAACAATTTTAATATTACCAATTATTCATTATCAATTAAATCTTATCTTTGCAGCAATTTTGAAAAATTAAACTCAAAAATATAATCATGGATTACAAATCATTGGCACTGGAAGTTGTGGAAATCGCTGCGAAAGCTGGCGTTAGAATCATGGAAATTTATAATGCAGCGGAAGGCATTGTTTATGATAAGAAAACAGATAACTCTCCGTTGACTCGAGCAGACAGCGAAGGGAATACGATTATTTGTGAAGCTTTAGAACAATTAGCTACTCAGTTTCCGATTATTTCGGAAGAAAATAAATTATTGTCTTACGAAGACCGTAAAGATTATGATCACTTCTGGTTAGTTGATCCACTTGATGGAACGAAAGAATTTATCAAACGAAATGGTGAATTTACGGTGAATATTGCATTGATAAAAGGACAACATCCTGTGATGTCAGTAGTTTTAACTCCAGTGACTAATGAAATGTACTGGGCGGTAAAAGGTTTGGGAGCGTTTTTAATCAAAGACGGCAAAACGACTCAATTAAATGCGAATGAGTTTACGATGGAAGATGACGGTTTGGGCGTTGTTTGTTCTCGTTCTCATTTGAATCAAGAAACACAGGATTTTATTGATAAATTATCAAATCCGACAAAAGTTAGTACAGGAAGTTCGTTGAAGTTTTTGATTTTGGCAGAAGGTGGCGCACACGTTTATCCTCGTATCGCTCCAACAATGGAATGGGACACAGCAGCAGCTCAGATGATTTTGGAAGCAGCAGGCGGAAAAGTTATCAGTAATGAAACTGGCGAACCCCTTTTATACAATAAGGAGAATTTATTGAACCCTTACTTCGTAGCTTACGGAAATCTAAAGTAAGGCCATGCCCTTGCCCATATGAAACGACAAAAGCACTTCTGATTTACTTAGAAGTGCTTTTAATATTTTTATTGATTCTTGATCACAATATTTCCTACTTTTCGTCCCGTATCTACATATTCATGTGCTTCTACAATTTCTTCCAACGAGTAAACTTTATCAATAACAGATTTTATTTTTCCCAACGCCATTAATGATTTTATATCTTGTAATAATGCTCGAAGTTCTGAAACTTTTCGAGTTCCTGTTGCTGAAAACAAAGCCTTCTTCTTACCAAAAATCGAAGTCCATAACACTTTTAAAAGTAGTTGAAAATCAAGAACGGGAGAAAGATAAGCGCCTTTTTCCGTAAGCGATTGTTTGCTTTCTTGAAAACTACTTTTTCCAACAGTATCATAAATTATATCGTAGGTTTTACCATTTTTTGTAAAGTCCGTTTTGGTGTAATCAATCATTTTATCTGTTCCGAGTGATTTTACAAGCGCTATATTTTTACCACTACAAATACCAGTAACTTCTGCTCCAAAGTGTTTTGCTAACTGAACAGCAGCCGTTCCCAAACTTCCGGAAGCACCAATAATTAATACTTTTTGTCCCGACTGAATATTGGCAATATCTTTCAATAAACTCAAAGAGGTCAAAACACCATCACAAACAGGAGCAGCTTCTTCGTAAGAAATATTAGATGGTTTTAAAGCCAAGATTCCATCTTCTGGAACACAAACATATTCTGCATTTGTACCCAATCCAAAAATCATTTCTCCAAAAACGACATCACCAATTTTAAAGCGAGTTACATCATTTCCAATCGCCTCAATATCCCCTGCCAAACCTGTTCCTGTAATGTAGTTTTTCGGTTTTGTTAAACCTAAGAAAAGCCTGCCAATATAAGGTTTTCCTGTTCGCATCATTGCATCGGCTCTTGCTACAGAAGAGGCTTTGATTTTAATCAAAATTTCATTTGCTTTAGGTGTTGGTTTCTCGATGTTTTTTACTTTAAGTACTTTCGGAGCACCATATTCTGTATAAACTACTGCTTTCATTTTTTTAGTTGATTTATAAGGCAATCGCAAGAAAATAAAAATCGCTATTTCGTGTAAACCCTCTCTCAATCTTTCCCTTTTAGGGGAAGGGTTCAATCGTCAAATGATTTTCTTGTGATTGTCATAAGTTGATTTATATTTATTTATCTATTTATTAAATCGTTTTTTTGAATAGTACCCACAA
>CAWVWD010000124.1:0-9155 GCA_963933585.1 uncultured Saprospiraceae bacterium | reverse complement strand
AACAGTTACCTTTGGCGGCAAACACGCATAGTTCTTTTGAGTTTAAGGTCATCAATTCTAAAGGTGATTATGTGGCGGTGAATGTACCGACGATTGGCATTACGCAAGGAAAATATAATGTTGTTGGGCAACCGTTACCAAATGATATTTGTTTGGAAATTGATGATTTTGAAACTGGTCAAACGGTTTTGGAAGTCATTTTTGAAAAGAATGCTATTCTACCGACAAAGCGAACTTTAGTAAAGGAAATTACGAAAACGATTCGTAAAGGAAGTGACGATATGATTACGATTAATATCGTAGAAGGGCCAGGTTTTGCGATGCCTTCGGCGAATCAAACGATCGGTTTTATCAGTATTTCTGGAAAGGATTTGACACGAGATTTGGTGAAAGGTTCGGATGTGGAAGTTACCTTAGAAATATCAGAATCACGAGATTTGCGGATTAATGTTTACCTGATATTGACGGATCAAGAATATGACAATGTATTCACGCCGTCGGAGCGACAAGTGAATGTGAGTCGGTTGAGTGAGGAGTTGATGATTCTGTACAAAAAGGCGAGTGAGGAATTACAGGAAGCAGAAAGTAATGAAAACTATCAAGCTGCGGCAGGATTAAAACAGGCACGAGTTGATATTCGGAAATTATTGACGCAAGCCAAAAAAATGACGGAAGATGATGTGACGGATGAGAAATTTCAGATTGATGCTCGAAAGCGAGAATTGGCTCAGGAAGTTGATAATTTGACGAGAGATAAGCATATTATTCAAATCAAAATGGAATATTCTAATGCGAAACATTTGTGTAAATCGACGATGGAATATAATGAGTCGACTTCACAAGAACAGCAAAGTTTTGATTATATCGTGTCGAAAGAGAAGCAGATTTTGGCATCGAATAGTCGATTGAAAATTAATGATTTGATTGATAAATTATACCGTCTGCGTAGTGCTATTTTGTGGCGAAGTGGCGATTATGTGAAAGGCTTATTTTATCATGTCGTCATGCGAAAAGAGGAATATTCGGATAAAAAAACGGGCGAACAATATATCACAGCAGGAGAGGAGGCGATTGAAAATGATAATATGGATAAGTTGCGGGTTTGTGTAAATACGCTGTTTAATTTGTTGCCGGATAAGGAGAAGCCGACGATGGAAAGTGGCGGAACGGGAATTGGGTAAGATTAAATTCAAAAACAGTTAGGAATTTCATGTTCTTACTTTGAAGTAAGAACAGGAATAAAAGGTCACAAGCTCTAATATGAAAGAACGCCTATTTATTATTACTGCCATTTTGTTACTTTATAGTTGTGAAGTTGCGACTATTGATGTAGAAGGAACTTGGAGTATAGATTATGATAAACACAAAAACTTATCATATCCTTTTAATGCAATGTTTCTTTGGAAATCAGATTATACGCCATATCCAGAAGTTTTATATTTTAGTGATACGTCAGTTGAATATTCTTTAGGTTTTGGAGGTTTTGGAGATATTGATGATCCTATAAGCGAGAATTTTATTTCTTATCACATAGATAATGATACAATATCATTTTTAAGGAGAGATAGTTTGACTGTGTTTCCAATACGTTTAGAGGATAAACAACTTTGTATCGGTGAAATGCCTTGTTTTACTAAATGTTCTAATTCTAAAGAGAAAATTATATCTCATATAAATTATGAAATATGGACACCTGATGAATTATCGCTAGTACTTGATTTCGATTTGGTAGAAAATATTTACCATTTAAACTTTTCTATTTTAAAAGATTCTGTAAGTGTTCCATTGGAAACTTATCAAGCGAAATATCTACAAAAAATGGTGTCTCGAATAAATTTAACAGATTTCAATCAGAAATATAATCAAGGTTATACTTCGGGAAGTCACCACAATGTAACCGTAATAATCGATGGTGAAACATATTTCTTTTCCTCCGTTTCCACTACAGGAAGTTTACCATTTGAACTTCAATCCTTGATTTTTACGATTAGAAAAATATCAACTGAGATATATTCCAAATTAGTAAAATGAAGGTGTTAGATAATTAGCATTTTTTAGATGAAAAATGTGCTATTTGTGGAAAACGTAGTGGAAAGATGAACTTGAAAATGACTACTCTTTTTGATTTCAAAAAGAGCAATCACGGAAAATCCCGAATCATTATCAAAATCCGTCAATTCTTTTTGCATTTGTGATTTAATTTTCCTTTAGAATCGCTCTTTTGTTTTCAATATACAGTAAACTAATATCTATAAATATCTAAAATATAATATCGGAGATAAGTCTTAAATAATCAGTAACTTCGAATTTATTAATAATAAACTATTGCTGTATTAAATCACTTAAAACAAAATATAAAATATTATGAATTACCCTTTTAAAAATTTGGTGTTTAAAGGCGGCGGAATTAGAGGAATTGCTTATTTAGGTGCGTTAGAAGTAATTGATAAAAAAGGAATTTTAGAAAAATCGGAAAATGTGGCTGGTGCTTCTGCTGGTGCGATTACGGCGTTGTTAGTGAGTTTAGGTTATAATTTTGAAGAAATCAAAACGCGTGCGAACGCTTTAGATTACAGGAAGATACAGCAAGAACCCATTGAGCCATCTAAAAAACCATATTTAAGCGATGAATTGAAAGATATTTATCCTGTTCCTCGAGGTTTTTTGAAAATGGTTATGAATCCTGTTGATACTTACAATCAAGTCAGTACGTACATCGGAAATGCTGTCAATTTAAGACGACGTTTTGGCTTGTATAGTAGTGAATATATTTATAATTGGTTTGGTGACCAAATTGAAGAAAAGTGCGGTAACCGTAAAGCAACTTTTGCGGATTTAGTTAAAACACCTGGTTGCAAAAACCTTTCGGTAACGATTACGAATGCTGTTTTGAAATCGACACATATCTGTAATGCAAATCATACGCCTAATTTAGAAGTCGCAAAAGCAGTTTTAGCTTCAATGTCTATTCCAATATTTTTTGAAGCAGTTTTAATTAACGATTATAGCAATACGGAGGGTTTATTTATGGATGGTGGCGTCATGCACAATTTCCCAATTGGCATTTATGATTATAATAATCAGCCGAACCCGGAAACGCTAGGTTTCTTCATTTATACGAATGAAAAGGAAACCATCGACCACATATTTCATTTAAAAAATTATATTGGTAATACCGTTTCTGCGTTATTAATGGCACAAGATTGGGACTTTGCTCGAACATCAGATGATGTGCAACGTACGATTCAGATTTCAGATTGCGAAATTAGTGCAACGAATTTTGATGTGACTTTTGGTGACGATAATTATAATAAACTTTATCGAGCAGGAAAAATTGGTGCAACGACTTATTTTAATAATTATGATAATGATGCGGTTGCAGAAAATGCCAAGGTTCAATTTTCAGCAATGAAGACGAAGCACTTAGCGTAATTTTAATTAGTAATTAGAAATATAAAAAAATCCTCTTACTGAATTCTTTCAGAAGAGGATTTTTTTTGTTTTAAATTGGATTTGGTAAGCGACCTTAGGAATGCTTTTAGCTTATAAAGGCAGTTGAATCACAAATCGACTGCCTTTATTAATTTCACTTTCCAATTTCACCGTTCCATCTAACTTCTCTACACTCAATTTCACAATCGCCAAACCAATACCGGAACCTTCATAAGCACCTCGATTATGTAAGCGTTTGAACATTTCAAATATCTTTTCATAGTATTTCTTTTCAATACCAATTCCGTTATCGGAAACGATGATTTCGTGGTGTGTTTCTGTTTTTTGATAATTAATGTTGACCGTTGGTTTTTCGGAATCGTTATATTTTAGACCATTTTCAATCAAGTTTTTTAAAACCGTAAATAGTAGCGAATTACCTGTTTTTATGATTGGCAAACTGGTCATAATGACTTGTCCGTTGTACTTAAGAAGTGTTTCTTCGAGTTGTTCAACTACACCTGTTGCCACTTGATTTAAATCGACCACTTCTTTTTCGATAGTTTCATTTCTGGACATTGTGGTATAATTGGCAAAATCTTCAATTAGTGTGTATAACTGTTTTGTACTACGTTTGATTGTATTAAAATATTCGCTTAAGTTTTCTTTTAAGTCGTTTGGTAATTTTTTATAAATTAAACCAGCATAACCACCGATTACTCGAATCGGTTCTTTAATATCATGTGAGGCGATGTAGTTAAACGTTCGTAGTTCATAGTTCGCTTGTTCAAGATTTTTATTAGCATTTTCCAACTCTTCAGTACGTTCTTTCACCTTCGCTTCTAAGAGGGCATTTCGTTTTTTCTTTCGTAAATTACTTCTATATATAAAAAAGCCCCAGCCAATAGCTGAAAGCAAGGCTAAAACCAAACCGAGTGCAGCTAACGCTTGATTCTTAATCGTTTTTTGAGCATTTTCTTGTTTTACTTTCAGTTGTGTGTTTTCGACTTCTTTCTGTTGGACTTTATATTGGACTTCAACAGACTGTAATTGTTCATTTTTCTTGACATTAAAAATACTGTCATTGATTATTTGAAATTCTTTACGATATTCAAGTGCTTGTTGGTAATCGCCTATTTTTTCATAATTAAGACTTAGATACTCATAAAAAATTGCTCTTCTACTAATGTGACCATTTTTTCCCAAGTAATTCAATCCTTCTATGCCAACATCAATTGATTGTTGATATTTTTTTTGAGCATACAAGACTTCAATAAAATAAGCCCGATTAATGGCTACCATTCGATTAGAATTATTGATTTTTGCCAAGTCATAACTTTCTTCAAAATAAGTATTAGCTAAGTCGTATTTTTTGAGTTTACCATATGTGCTTCCGATATTGGCAAGTGTATACGATACCCTTACTTTTTGATTCAATGTGTTATTAATAGCTACGGACTTTTTAAAATAGATTAATGCACTATCAAGCAAGTTTAATTCTCTATATACTTCAGCTATATTATTTATAATAACCGCTTCAAATTCAGCTTGTCCAACTTCTTTTGCAATTTTTAATGCTCTAAAATAATAGATATTTGCTGTTCGATAATCTTTTTTATACAGTGGAATTGCACCAGCGTTACTAAGTACTTTCATCGCTTGAACCTTCAATCCTGCTTCTAAAGAGGTGTTAATAATTTCTTGAAAAAGAATAAAAGCCTCCTTGTATTGACCGGAACGTTCAAGCATTAAAGCAATACTACTACGTATATCATTTTGAAGCCCTAAATTACCAGTACGGTTCGCAACAGTTAACCCTTCTTGAGTAAATTGTAAAATACTATCCAGAGGATTTTGCTGTTTAAAATAAAACATACTCAGAAGCTTATAAGCTTGGGCCAACTTAGTATCATTATTCGTTGCTTCACTCAGTTCAAATAATTTTTTTCCATAAAAAATACCTTTGTCTAAATCATTTTTACCGAACCCATTAGCTAATTCATATAATATATTCAATCGAGCCGTATCATGAAGATTAGTTTCAAGTAGCGTTTTTAGGCTATCTGTATTTTGTTGTGCATTAAGATTGGTCAATATAAAAATTAAACCAATCGAAAATGTAATAGTCCGAACCATTCTCTAATTTTATTTAAATTTCCTCATTAGTACAATCAAAAAGGGTTTTCTCATAAAAAAAATGCGAGTACCAAAAATTAATTAGATTTGGTTTTCCACAACTAAATTTAAAGGAATGGCAACTCACATTTTTTTACAAGAAACGACATTTTATAAAGAAATCCAAAACCTTGAAAGATTAGGTTTATGGGATAGTAGAGGGTAAATCCATGATATGGGCTTTATTTTAGTGCGTTTAATAATAGGGTTATCGCGGAATCGTGATGGTAATTTATCAAGTATCCATAGAAGTGTGGAAAACATTCACTCAGAATTATGTTACGCATTAAATATTGAAATAGAGGAAGTTATCTCTCGTGCTCACTTGCCACAATTTCTAAAAAAGGTAGCTTTGAAAAAGTTTGAAGAATTGGTATATGCTATTTACAATCAAATGAAATTTATTAAAATCACAATATACTTTTAAGATAATTTTTAATGATAATAATTATGAATAACATTAAAAATTAATATATAGTAGAAACTAGTACCTACTCAATTTTCTATTTAGGTTATCTGTTTCCTGTTCCCTAATTCTAATAAAAAAATAAAACGATGATTATAGACCAACAATTTATTTCTTTTATGAACCAATCTTATTGCCAACTTAAAAAAAATATTTGATATTAGGGTGTAGATAACAAATAACGGGCAAGTTATTTGTCACCTACTCTCTAGTTATTAACGTAAGAGAATTGATTATAATTTTTTTTCATTTTATTGTTAATTTAATCACAAAATCGACTATTTGCAGTCCAAAGGATAAAGTTTAGAGAAGCTCTAAGTTCAAGATTTTGAAAAATTTATTCTTTTTGAAAGATAAAGATTGGTTGTACTTTCCAAATTTTTGTTGAAATTGAATGCTAACGGAAAATCCCGAATCATTATCAAAAGCCGTCAATTCTCCTTACATTTGCGGCTCAATTCAAAAATAATAATACTTAAGAAATGATAACAGTCAATAATGTAGGTTTACAGTTTGGGAAGCGAGTTTTGTTCGAAGAGGTCAATTTGAAATTCACAAAAGGGAATTGTTACGGAGTGATTGGTGCGAATGGTGCTGGAAAATCTACTTTTATGAAGATTTTATCAGGTGAGATTTCGCCAAATCAAGGTTCAGTAGCGATTAATCCTGGAAATCGTATGGCGGTTTTGAGCCAGAATCACTTTGAATTTGAAGAATATACGGTTTTGAATACGGTGATTATGGGACATAAAGAAATGTACGATATCATGGTAGAAAAGGACGCTATTTATATGAACATGGAAGCTACGGAAGCGGATGGTTTGTATGCTGCGGAATTGGAAAATCAATTCGGTGAAATGGGCGGCTGGATGGCTGAAAGTGACGCTGCGGAATTATTGAGTATTTTGGGTGTTCCGGAAGATATACACTACAAAACAATGGGTGAATTAAGTGGTTCGGAGAAAGTGAAAGTTTTGTTAGCTCAAGCTTTATTCGGTAATCCTGATTTGCTTTTATTAGATGAGCCTACGAATGATTTGGATGCGGAAACGGTAACTTGGTTAGCGGATTTCTTAGCTGATTTTAAGAATACGGTAATTGTGATTTCGCATGATCGTTATTTCTTGGATATGGTTTGTACGCATGTGACAGATATTGATTTCAAACGTATCAAAACGTTCAAAGGGAATTATACTTTTTGGTATGAATCTTCCCAATTAGCATTGCGCCAGCAAGCTAATAAAAATAAGAAAGTAGATCAGAAACGTAAGGAAATGCAGGAGTTTATCTCCCGATTCAGTGCGAATGCTTCTAAATCAAAACAAGCAACTTCTCGTAAGAAAGCTTTAGATAAATTGAACTTGGAGGATATCAAACCATCAAGTCGTAAATATCCATTCATTCACTTCAATATGGAACGTGATCCAGGTGGACAAATCTTACATTTCGAGCATTTAAGTAAAACAAATGATGCTGGAAAAGTCTTGTTTAGTGATATTTCATTGACGATGAATCAAGGCGAAAAAATCGCTTTGTTAGGTCGTGATGCGAATGCTTTAACTGCTTTCTATGAGGTTTTAGCAGGAAAAGGACAAGCAGACAATGGAAAGATTGAATTCGGTCAAACCATTACCAAATCTTATTTACCGAATGAGAATGGGGAATATTTCACAGAGGAACATGATTTGGATTTAATCAATTGGTTACGTCAATATTCTGAGAACAAAGATGAGCAGTTTATCCGTGGTTTCTTGGGTCGAATGTTGTTTTCTGGGGAAGAGGTTTATAAGAAATCAAGTGTGCTTTCCGGAGGAGAAAAAGTACGTTGTATGTTGTCAAGAGCGATGTTGAATCATCCAAACTTTGTATTGTTAGATGAGCCTACGAATCACTTGGATTTGGAATCTATTACGGCTTTGAATAATGCTATGAGAGATTTCAAAGGAAATATGATTTTCACCACACATGATCATCAATTAATTCAAACGGTTGCGAATCGTATTATTGAAATTACTCCAAACGGGATGATTGATTCTAATATGAGTTTTGATGATTATTTGTCTTCTGAAAAAATTAAAGCTCAACGAGAAGCATTATACGCAGGAACAGATTTAGCATAATTTAGATGATATATATCAGATGTGAGATTTATTTAAATGTCGCCCTGAAGAATAAAAAAGCGTTTCCGGTTTATCGGAAACGCTTTTTGTATTATTAGTAAAAAGTTGAAAGGTATCTTAAAAAAACCTATCGTCTTCTTTGTCTGGTTACTTTCCTTGACTCTTTGGCTTCGACACTTAGTGTAGCGTGAGGAACAGCCATTAAGCGTTCTTTTCTAATAAGTTTGCCCGTTGCTCTACAAATTCCGTAAACTTTATTTTCAATACGAATTAAGGCATTTTCTAAGTGTTGAATATGTTTTTTTTGACGAGCAGCTAAAGTATTCATTCGTTCGATTTCAACCGTTCCGATTCCGTCATCCAATCCTTTCAGCCTTCCGTCGCCACTATCTGCATTATCATTAAGCTGTGTCATATAGAGTTGCAGCTCTTCCTGTCCTTTCTTTAACTTTGATTTAATAAGGGTTTTAAATTCTTGTAATTCTTCTTCTGAATATCTTGTTTTTTCTGTGTTTGGGATCATAATCATATATTTTGCCTAATATTTTAAAAAACGAATGAAATTAACTTGTGTAATTCAAGAGAGATTTCATATTTTAAGAATGACAAATGTTAAATATTGAAAGTTGAATATTCTTAAAACACATTAAATTTCTTTAGAATATTTCGCTAAAATTTTCCGCAAAGATAAGGGATTTTTAATTAATTTGAAATAGCAGAATAAGATTTTAGCGTGTAAAAACCACTTTATTGTTAATAAGTATTAAAATTGTACAGATATCTTGTCATATTATTGTGTTATTCTGTATCGTATGGTCGATTTATTTTAAACCTTAAACTTAAAAAGTTTAAAAGGAAAAATGATTTTGTTAATTTTGCGTTTGATAGAAGTGAAAAATTTATAGATATTGTTTTAAGAAAGTGGAAATAAATAATCTATCGATTATAGCGAAGTCACTTTC
>CAWVWD010000123.1:0-9167 GCA_963933585.1 uncultured Saprospiraceae bacterium | reverse complement strand
ATAGAAATCTAAACGCAACGATGAAAAAATTAACCGCAAATTTCGTAGAGCCTTTAAATGCCGAATAAAATCTTCGTATTTTTTGCAGTTAAACACGTTCAAAATATTTCCAAGTAAAAGTCGCCAAGACTGCTCCAAGAATGGTCGAAAAAATATAAATCCATAGATGTTCTAAGTGACCGCTCACCAAAGCCGGAGCGATAGAACGAGCTGGATTCATGGACGCACCTGTGATTGGCCCGGCAAACATCGCTTCTAATAAAACCGTTGCACCGACTGCAAACCCTGTTAAATCTCGTGTTTTTTCGTTTTGACTAACAAACAAAATTACCAACATTAAAAAGTAAGTCAGAATGAACTCTAAGACAAAAGATTGTATTGCTGTATCAAAAGGCAACGTGCTGCCGAGTACTTCGTTGGATGGAAATAGGAGCTTTAAAACGCCAGATGCTGCAAATGCTCCGAGCAACTGAGCGATGATATAAGGCAACAAATCTTTTCGAGAAAATACATCGGTAAATGCAAAAGCTATACTGACCGCAGGATTAATATGAGCGCCCGAAATATGTCCAAAAGTGTAAATCATCGCCATTACAATTAAACCAAACGTGATGGCAATTCCAACATGCGTCACACTTCCACCTGTTGTTTCATTAATAATAATCGCACCTGTCCCACAAAAAATAAGCGCAAATGTTCCTATCGCTTCCGCAATGTATTTTTTCAATTTATTGTAAGGTTTAAGGTTCTAAGGTGTAAAAAATAATGATTAATTATTGTTAAATCCTACTATTCCTATGAGGTGCTAGATTTTCGAACTTTTCGTAGCTGCTACATTAGTGACACTTGACGGCAGCTAAAGCAGCCGCCGTTATAGGACCGTTAGAATCGTACGTTTAAATCTTTACTTCATTCAAAACGAATAAAAATTCTCGTGCGATTTGTTCGCACCGTTCATCATATTTTTGACTTTCCAAATTCGTATCATCGAATGCTTTTGGATCTTCAAAAGGTAAGGCTAATCTCAAATCCATTCCCAAAACTATCGGACACTTTTCATCGGCATCGGTACAAACCATAATTGCTGCAAAATCGTTTTGAGGATTTGGTGCGTCGTCATATCGAGTTGAAAACGCAATGTAAGGTTGCATTTCCTTCGACCATTTGATTTCATAATTTGGATTTGTTGTCGTTTCAATTTTGGTATCAATATCAAAGCCGACACGTTTTAAAGCGGCAACGGCTCTTGGATTGAAAGCAGTTGCTTCTGTTCCACCCGAGTAGGTTTCTAATGTTGGTAAACCAAAATAATCTGCACCAACAGCTAACCAAGTTTGTCCTAAATGACTTCTTCGAGAATTATGCGTACAGATCACAATGACTTTTGGCGTATGATTTTCTTGATATTTTTTTATCAAATATTGACTTAAAATGCTTAATTGTTCTTTTCGTTCCTCAGAGATTTTTTCAAATTCTTGAATTCGATTTTGGCAATACTTTTCGATAGATGGAAGCATGATATATGTTTTGTAATAAAAAATATTAGATCGATTTGCTATTAAATTTTAGACATTCACTTCGTGAATAATTAGATAAAAAACTAAATAAGTCTAATATCTCATCTCTAAAAGCGAAGCGATTTAACATCTATTTTAATTAAAAAGTCGGATGAATTAATAAATCTATAAATCTTGTTACAAGCTCTGGACGTAAAACTAAAGCCATTACAAATGTAAATGCAAATCCCCACACGGCTCCATAAAAGTGAGCATCATGTCCGATATTGTCATTGCCCTTCTTGCCCATATAATCGGAATATCCAAGGTATAAAATACCACCTAAAACGATTGGTATTGGAATAATGGCATAAATATATATCAGATCCCATGGTGCAAAAAAGATATTCATAAATACCACACTCGAAACTGCGCCACTTGCTCCTAATGCAGAATAGAAGCTATTTTCACGGTGTTTGAAAAATGAAGGAATCGAGGAAACTATGATTCCGCCGAGGTATAATAATAAATACAAGATTGGTCCTAAGGTCGTTCCAAATGATAACTTGAAATAATATTCGGCATTTTCACCAAACATATATAGGACGAATAAATTCATCAGTAAGTGCATCCAGTCTGCATGAATAAAACCATGTGTTAGGAATCGGTCGTATTGTCCAAAACGATTGATTAAATCAGGAACAAAAAGCATACGACTACGCATTGCTGGGCGCTCAAAGGCTTGATATGAAATGATGCCCGTTATGATAACGATAATTAATGTCAATGAAATATTTTCCATTCGGCAAAAATATACTTTTTGTTTGGAATATTTATTTCACGCCAAGTGATTTGTAATTTGCATCTGTTGTGAAAAAGATCGTCAGGACGACGTAGGTCGATATTTCCTGAAGGTAAGGGTACAAAATTCGCTGAAGCACAGAATTTAAAAAGGTAGCCTTTTAGGCATTGAGTCCTTACCGTTAGGAGATACCGACCTTCGTCGATATGACGGTTTTTCTAGTACTTTAACTTTGTTATTTTAATAATGATTAACTGAAAAACATGAAATATATTTTTACAATTATCTTATTTACAGTTATTTATACTTCTGTTTTTGCTCAATACGAAAAGGTTTTGATGACTTATGGCAATCCTTTAGAACCTCGATGGATTTTGAATTGTACAGATGATACGAAATCAGATTGTACGCTGATTACATATTATCGAATGAGAAAACCACAAGGTGAAGCGAAAGTTGCTTTAATGAAAAGTTATTATCGACCGATTGGCGATGCGATTATTTATAATCGGGATGGTTCTGTTTTTCAAAAATATATTTATGAAACGGGAACGCTTTTTACATATTATCCGAGTGGAGAGTTGAAAGAAAAGATGATTACGCCGATTGACGGTGAAATTGAACGGAAGTATAAATATTATAAAACTGGTCAAGTTCAGCAAGAAGAAGAGGCAAAACGAGAACCGGGACGAGAAAATCTATCTTATGGTCACAGTAATAATAAAGATAAAATCTACGATAATTATGGTTATTCGTATAACTTTCTTAAAACCTTTCATCCAAACGGTAACCTGCAATCGTTCACTTTTTATGATATAGATTCGCCAATATCTAAATACGAATCTCAATTCTATTTCCCTGATAGTCAATTAGATACAGCGAGTTATATTATGATGTCACGCGGTAATAGAATTAATATTGGTAAACGATATTATTACCACGATAATGGACAATTGCGAGAAATGGCAACTTATGATGAAAATGGAAAAGCAATTGGCGAACAACATCAATGGGCAGGGAATGGTCAGCTGGTCTTGAAAACGCAATTCTTGAATGGAAAACGTCATGGAAAATTAGAAACGTGGTGGGATAATGGCAAGCGAAAGGAAATTGGTTATTATTATAGTCATTATAAAGCAGGGCCGATTTTAAGATGGCATAGTGACGGTCGAATTTTGGAACAAAGTTCTTATTATGCTGGAAAAATTGTTGGTATTGCTACGGTTTGGGATATTTCGGGTGGCGTTCGGAGTGAAAGTTTTGGGTCGATGGAGGTACAAAACATGAATTATTATTACGAAAAAAGATATATAGATGATAAAACGGTTTGGCTGAAGAATGAGGGGAATTTTAAGGATGGAATGAGAGACGGCGAATGGACGTTTTTTTATTCGAAACGAGGCGAAAAGAAGGAACCGATTAATGGACTTTGTGCGAAAGTGAATTATAAAAATGGAATGTTGGAAGGTGAAACTTTTGTCTATTTTCCTGACGGAAGTTTGTGTTTGGAAGTGAATTTTAAGGATGGTATGCTGAATGGCGATTATATTTCTAAAAAAGAAGATGGATCCTTTACGGCAAAAGGGCATTTTGATAATCATAAAAAAAATGGTTTATGGACGACTTATCACCATAAGAATAATCAAATTTATCGGATTGAAATGTTTGAAAATGGTGTGCATAAGGGAAATTATGGAGAGTGGAATTCGGATGGTTTTCAGAAGCAAGAACGAATTGATAATAAGGAAAAACAACAAATTGAAAATTATTCGTATTACAAAAGTGGTATGAAACTGATGCACGTCACGCCTTACGGCCGAAAAAATATGGATACGTACGAATACGATACGTCGGGACACTTGAAAAAGACAAAGATTTTGTCTGGAGATAATCCCAAAAGTTACATACGAACAGAATACCATCCGAATGGAAATCGAGCTTCTGTTTTGAGGTTGACTGACGGAAAACGAGATGGAATTTATTGGGCATGGTACGAAGATGGACGTATGAAAACGGAAATGCATTTTGAAAACAATAAGAGAGAAGGCGAGTCTATTTCGTGGAATAAAGAAGGGGTAAAAACGATAACGATTTTTCAAAGTGGCATTCATATTATTCCAAATACAAAAGAGGAAGAAGCGATTGAATGCTCTTGTAATCGTTCGCCAAAGGAAACGAAAATAACCTATATGCCTCGGTTTTTGGACTACGTCGAGTATAAAAAAGTGAAGGAACGAACATCCTATTATACGATTCCCGAAAAGAGTTATCAACGACTTTGGGCGAAATCGATTCAGCAATATGAGGAGCGAATTTGGGGTGAATTGGTGGTGATTAATGATTTTTATGTGGAGGTCGATAATGGTTTACGGCTGAATTTTATGGCTTGTCGAAGAGGTGTAAATCGAGGTGATTTATACATTGAAGCGGATTATGATGAAGATAGAAATACGGCAGAAATCATTATTAAGGATTTCGATTTAAGCATTGAATTTCCAAAAACACTTTTATTGCCGTATGATGTTGAAAATCAGTGTCTTTTGCAGACTTCAATTGAGAAATATCAAGTAAGTAGTGTTCTATTTAAAGATGTAAAAATGAGATATTCGGACGATGGGAAATATCCTGAAATTACGATGGAAATAGGAGAAACGCCATGTTTCCAAATTGCAGAAATTGCAGGAACGGGAATCTTGTTTGATGGGAATAATCCTATCGTTGATTTTTCGCCAACGGCTATGTTTCCAATACCTTCAAATTATCTAAAAGTTATTGGGAATCAATATTTTTCGGTTGATGAAAAACGACATTATTTGTGGCCTAATCAGCAATATTTGAACAGTTTTATTGGCGTTTATTTTCCGGAAGGAAAAATGTATTTACCTATTGCGGATGGTCGATTGACAGTGGAAGCAAGGCATATTTTGATTAATGGAAAGGAGATTTATGGTAATATGGAAATCGTTTCTAATGAAAAAATTGCATTGACGGAAGTCAAAAAATATTTGAAGGAAAAGGGTTTTGAGATTTTGAATCTTGAGATTGAGGATAATGAGATTGTGAGGGTTTTTTGGAAATATGTGAATTAACGATTAAACGGTGTCAGTTTTTGAAACTGACACCGTTTTCTAACAATTAGAATGATAAGAATAGCTTTTCAAGGCTTCGATAGCTTTTTAAACAGAAATCATCGCAATGGTTTTTAGATTCCCAAAAATCAAATCGTCACTTTGTTTTGCTGTCGTATTTATAAATTCGATATTCTTTAGATGACGAGCTGAATATACGAATTTTGTAATATTAATAGGTGCTAATTATTTCATGGCTTTTTCGAGTTTTATACCAATGACATAACCGATTTACGATTATATTATATTGGTACGATAAAGCCCCGAAAACCTGCGACAAAAAAACTATTTCCCTACACGACCAGCTTCATCTTCTAAACCAGTTTTACGTTTACGAGATTTTACATTTTGGTTCCCAAAGTTATAACCGACACTAATACTCACTCTTCGGCTATCGTAACGTCCGCTACCAATTGCGACTAAACCATTAAACTCTGATTGTCCATCCCATCCACTTTGGTAAAAAATATCGTTAGCACTTAGGCGAACATTCAATTTATCTTCTAAGAATTTGCGTTGTAAACCTAAATTTAAACTCCAATTAGATTCATATTTAAAAACACCGCCCCAAACACCTGGACCACTGAAATAACCAGAAATTTCACCTTTTATTTTTGCTGGTAAATTGAATGTATTTTGTATATAAAAACTGTATGTAAATGCTTGAACATCAACGATTCCACCATCAGGGTAAGTTGCTTGATTGTCAATATAAGACGCACTTACATTTACATAAGTATTCCAAAAGTCAGTAATGTCAACAGGTGCAGAAATATTTGCACTAAAAATTTCTTGTTCTGCCAAATTTGCCCAAGTAATGAAACTAGCTCGTAAATCGTCTGTATTAGGAGCGATTAATCGAGTGATTTGGTCAAGTGTTTTGCTGTATGCAATTTTAAAATTATAGCGATATTTCATCGTATATCCAATCTCGAAATTATTCACGATTTCAGGGTTTAAACGTGGATTTCCTCTTCTGGAAGATAATTCGCTCAAGCGATAATTGAACGGATTCAAGACATTATAATCTGGACGATTGATTCTACGACCATAGTTAAAGTTCAAACTGTGCATCGGTTTAATTTGCCAAGATAAACCAGCACTTGGAAAAAACTGAATGTAATTTAACAAAACAGGTTCTTCTGCCAACTCTGGTAAAAATGCTTGTAAATCACCCACTGCATCGGTTTGTTCGGCACGCACACCAGCCGAAATACTTATTTTTTTGCTCAGCTTGCGGTTATAATTGATATAACCAGCGTAAACAGATTCGTCATAAACGAAAGCATTGGAAAACGTATCATTTTGAATCATCGTTGTGCCTTCCTCATCAGAAAACAAAAATGTATTATCAGAAACAACCTTACTGAACTTTCCACCGATACCGATTTTTCCGCCGAATAAGTTTTGTTCATAATCTAACTTTGCGGTATAAATATCAATATCTGAAACGGATTCAATATCATTATTTACTTCTGATAATAATTTACTGATTGTCGCATCGTAATATTGATTCGGCAAATAACTATTTTTATCATTAAAATAATTACCATAATCTAAATCAATATTTAAACTACGTCCTGTTTTTCTATCGTCATATCTATAGTTTATATTAAATGTATTTCGATTATTCGAACTGTTCGATTCACTCGCCGCCACCAAAACACTATCAACTGCTTGATCAACTAAAGAAATTGCAATTTGATTATATCCGGATGATTCATTTTCGCCTCGTCCTCCGGTGTATAAAAAACCAATCGTATTTTTATCATTGATAAAAAAGTCCGTACCAATGCGATAATTCACATTTCTATTTTGACTTTTTGTATTATTAATCTCGTCTAAATCTAATCCGTTTTGAAAATTTCTAAAAAGCATATCATTGAAACGTTCCGCATTTCCAAGCCCAGCCGTTGCAAAAATATTCATCCTTTTATTTCGAGAATTAAGGCTCGCATTAAGGTTTTCATTCGCATATCGTCCTTGACTATAAGTTCCTCGAATTGTCCCATTTGTACCGTGCGATTTATCCTTTTTTAACCTGATATCAATAATTCCCGCATTTCCTTCCGCCTCATATCTTGCTCCGGGATTGGTAATAATATCAATTTTATCAATTTGGTCAGCTGGTAAATTTTTCAAATAATTACTCAAATCCTCACCTGCCAAAGGCAAACGTTTTCCATCTACAAAAAGTAAAACGCCCGAACGACCCAAAACACTGATATTATCATTATTATCGACCGTTACCCCTGGTGCTTTTCGCAATAATTCCACGGCATCATTTCCGGTACTATTTATCGTTCCTTCGACATTAAAAACCGTCCTGTCCGCTTTCACTTCCACCATTACCCTATCTGCTTTTACGGTGGCTTCCGCCAAATTTATTGCAGAAGGTTGGAACGTCACAATACCCAAATCAAGTTGTTGAGCAGCTTTCAATTCAATATTTTCTTTCCTTAAATCTTCTAAACCAATATAAGTTGCGCTCAAAAAATACTTTCCTGATGGTAAATTTTGTAATTTAAAAATACCAGCATCATCGCTAGTTTCTACTTTTATTAAGCTACTATCCGCCGCTTTATATAAAGCTATATTTGCAAAAATCACCTCGTTTCCCTCCACATCTTTTAGTTGTCCTTTCACGCTCGCATCTTGTGCAAAACTTGCGAGGTAAGTCACTAAAAATCCAATTGTTAATAAAAATCTCATATAGTTTTTGTTTTTTTAAAATAAGGTCTTGAGGTACAAGATTTTAAGGTTTTGACGGCTACTTCCTTATATCTCTTTATTAATACCTAAAAACAGAACACGCTAGCAAAGGAACATATAAAGCGATAAACGGGTTTACATTTTTCGATAGAAAGAGGTTTTTAGTAGCTGTTTGGGAGGTTTTGATTTTTATTGCTGAATATATTTATTGAATCAAGGTATATCTTAACATTTCTTTTTGTTTTGGAACAAAACAATTCTTGATATCGTTTCCAAATCACAACGTCGAGGTACAGCTTGACGTTGTGATTTGGAAAAAATATCAAGTTATAATTTGGTATTACATTTGAAAAGATGACATATAATTTAGATTGGCTGAAAGCCAAATATGATAAAGCAGAAGCAGGTGGAAGCGAGTCCTCATGATGGAATTTGGGGAATTGATTTAGTTGAAAAAATGCCGAATATCGAAAATCCAAATACTTGGTCTGGAAGAAATTTGTTAGGGTTTGCTTTGATGGAAGCGAGAAATTTACTTAATGGCTAATGGAAAAACACGAAATGAGTGAAACCATTTACCGGTTCACGTACCTAATTACAAACCTAATTAATACGCCTTTTTAGAAAATATCTGATAAAATAAAGCGTTTGTCAACTATCAAGCGAAGTATAAATATCGGTCAAATCCTCTGGTGTATCAATACCGACCGTTTCAAAGTCCGTTTTTAGGACGCCGATGGTGTAGTCATTATATAACCATCGTAATTGTTCTAACGATTCTGATTTTTCTAATGGAGAAACGGGGCTTTTTACAATTTCTAATAGCGTTTTCGTTCGGAAAGCATAAATACCGATGTGTTTATAAAAATCCTGTTCGCCTAACCAATGTTCTTTTTCTGTGCCTCTGATATAAGGAATTGTTTGCCGACTAAAATACAATCCTTTCGAGCTTTCGCTCAATACGACTTTCACAATATTTGGATTAAATAAGGTTCGAGCGTCTGTAATTTTCTTTGCTGCGGTCGCAAT
>CAWVWD010000122.1:0-9217 GCA_963933585.1 uncultured Saprospiraceae bacterium | reverse complement strand
GAAGCTGGTGTGGAATCGGGGATTTATAGTGCGAGTATTTCGGTAACGGTATCGTATGCTTTAAGTCAATCGGAATCTTTTTCAAAATCAGAAATGAAAGAAAGAACCGCAACCAAAGAGTTCACTGTGCCTGCAAAAGGTGCTGGTGCGTTGTACAATCTTTGTCATCAATACCAATTAAAAAGAGCGAATGGCGAAGTCATTGATACTTGGGTTTTGAGTACAAAAAACAGTCATTTTACGGATTTTGCTCCAGGTAGAAAAATAGAAACGAATACAAATTCAAACGTAAATTCCAATACAAACACAAGCACAATCACGAATACAAATGTAAGCACAAATACAGCGAATCTTTGGGCTTCTACAAAATGGGGCGGCGATCATTTTAAAGCCTTAATGGGTGATATTAATGGTGATGGTAAAGCAGATAGAGTTTTGTACCATCAAGTAGAAGGTAACTGGTATGGATTGATTACAGGTGGAACAAAACCAAGCTGGGATAGTGAAAAATGGGGCGGAAATCGTTATATTGGAATGGTTGCAGACATAAATGGTGACGGCAAAGTAGATAGAATTGTTTATAATCCTACAAATGGTGATTGGGGCGGTAAAATTACTGCCGGTGGAAAAACGACTTGGGATGCAACACAATGGGGAAGTCAAAATTATACACCAATGATGGCGGATATTGATGGTGACGGCAAAGCGGATAGAATTGTTTATAATACGGTAAATGGTGACTGGGGCTGTATTCCTGAAAAAGGTGGCAACGTAAGTTGGAATGCTACAAAATGGGGCGGAAATGATTATGTTGCAATGATGGCTGATATTGATGGCGATGGCAAATCAGATAGAATTGTTTACAATACGGTAACTGGTGATTGGGGTGGTATTCCTGCAAAAGGTGGTGCTAGTAGTTGGAATGGAACAAAATGGGGCGGAACTGGCTATGTTGCGAGAATGGCTGATGTTGATGGCGACGGAAAATCAGATAGAATTCTTTATAATAAAACAACTGGAGATTGGGGCATTCGCCTTGCAGTTGGTGGAAATTTGAGTTGGGACGGTACGCAATGGGGCGTCGGAAGTTTTGTGCCTATGATGGGTGACATTGATGGAAACGGTAAATCAGATAGAGTTATTTATAGCGAAACACCTGGTACTTGGATCTATAAACTTGCGGATTAATTTCTGATTATTTAAAGTTCAAAAATGAACCACATAAGTCACATAAGAACACATAAGTTTTGATTTTGGCAAAGCCAAAATACATAAAAGATTCACGAAGTGAATGATAAAATTTATCTGTTCTAATAGGGCTTATATGGTTCATTTTTATTTCTTTTTTTTTATTCATAATACTCAAACGCATCAATGATATCTAAATAAACACCATCAAAACCTGCATCAATAATCTTTTTCAAATAAGAATTATCATTGCCATAAATAATACTTTTCCAATCTTGATTCCAATATTTTACTTTGAAATTCCCTGCCCAATTCGGATTTTCTTTATCTAACCAATCCGGTTCCTTACTGTTCCAATCTGCATTCCAGTAATAACGATAATCTTCTGCTTCACCAATCGACATATAACAAATCATCAAACGACTTCCACCATTCGCTTTTATTCTCAATTGTTGAATTTCAGCATTCGTAAACGGTTCGTTATCGTGAAAAAATAAATCCATGATAATTAAATCATAATTCGTTGCGGTAACTGCGTTTATAAAATCCGTTTTGGTATTGAAATTTTCAGGATTTATAAGGTATAAAAAGTTTTTAATCTCCGATAAATTGGTAATTGAATCATTATTTTCATTATAAATCGACGTTGGATAAGTTGGAATATTATCTAATTCACGATGATCTGCAGCGAATGAAACATAGTTATTCGTATTATTTTGCGTATAAGAATCATCCATTTTAGAAGGTGTCGAACAGTAATCTGTCGTTAATATGGTATTTCCTGCATCTTTTGAAATATCCAAAAAAGAACGCAAATAAGTATTTTCAGTATTCGAAGTCGCTTGATTATCATTACTATAACCAAAGAATAAATCCTCTTGCCCGTTTCCATCTATTGCCGCAATATATACGGCATGTGGATTTCCACTTTCTTCGCCATTATCGGAAACGAGTTCCAAACCATTTTGAGGAATGACATAAAAGTCACTCTTAATCGCTTTTGAATAATTACTAATTCCGATTACAAATGTTCGCATTTCAGCTTTAAAATCAAGATTTCCAAGTGTTGTATCTTCGTTACAACTTCCAATTATGAACATAAATAGTATTATTCCTAAAATAAATTTTTTCATATTATTTTATAATCTAATCTTTATGATTATGTATCATTTTTTCATTTTAAATATCGGAAATTCGGTAGCTAAAGACAGCCGCTACATAACCGACCTGTCACCTCAAAACCAACCTTTCACTGTTTCATTTTTCGTCAATCTCAATAAACCAACCCATCAGAGGAATATTGAATTGTTTTCTAACTTTTTGAGCAAAATATAAGAAATAAACTTCTCGTTTTAGAGTAGATTCTCGCTCGTATTTTTCCATCATAAAATCTAAGTGCTCGTAAGTTTCGCCAGAGATTTCCAATAAATCAACGCCTAATTCTTCCAACCTTTTGATAATAAAAAAGGCTTCTTTATCGTGATAACCGCCTCGCTGAAAATCTGCGGAATTTAATTTGACTGAAATTGGAAAGTTTTCACCTAAAACCTTCCGAGCTTTTTCAACAATCCTAAAAAGTACTTTCGCTCTATTTTCTATCGAACCACCGAATTCATCGGTTCGTTTATTCATTTTTGGCAATAAGAATTGTGTCAATAAATAACCATGAGCCGCATGAAACTGCACACCAGTGAAACCAGCTTTCTGAGCAATTCGAGCTGTATTCACATATCGCTCAATGACATCTTCGATTTCGATTTTCGTCATTTCCCGAGGCGTTGTGAATAAACCTAACTTTTTCAATTTTACAGGCGAAGATGCGACTAATTTGAAAGTCGAAAAGATAGAATCTTATCGTCCTGCGTGACTGATTTGAGCCCAAAGGGGATTGTTATTACTAATGCATTCGTTCAGAAATCCTTGACAGTTAAACCGTGTCGGTTTCTACGAGAATAAACTATCAATAACTTTTGAGCAGTTGCACTTGTTCCTACTTTCATCATCGCTTTCAACACATCCAAACCATCTTCATTTTCAATGACGATATTTCCGGGTGCTTCTTTGTAATGTTTGTCAACAATTACGTTTTCCGTAATCAATAAACAAGAACCAGTCGAAGCCCAATGATGATAAAATTTTCCATGCTTTTCGTTCGCAAATTAATCCTTATTTGCCAAACGCTCCGTCATTGCAGTTTTCGCAATTCCGTTTGGTAAAACTGCTCCACAGGGTAATTTGAAAGATTGTGCTAAATTCGTAGCTATTTTTATTAAAGCTTAAATTTACGAAAAAAATATAGCTTTAAATAAAAAACGATATTTCTAAAATATTTTAGAAATATCGTTTTTATTCTAAATTAATCTATTAATGTCAGAACTTATAAGCTGCTCCGAATCGAAAATAAATAAAACTCGAATATTCTGCTTTTAGGTATACGTTTTCCAAAAGATGATAATTAATACCTGCTGCTAAATAAGGAAACGGGAAAAGAAAATCGTTTTGTAATTCACCTTTTTTTATTTCATAAGAATGCCAAATTCCAAGACTTACATAAGGATCAAATTTGCTTCTCATGATTGGATGATAATTATACGTAAGTGCAAGTCTCATATAGTTTTTTTGATAAAAAGTATCAATTGGTACTGTTTGAGAATTAGTATTATAAAAAACGCCTTTCCGTGTCGCATACTCACCTAAAAAAGTCATATTCCCGCTTTTCCCCATTATTTTATGATAAAAATCTGTAAAGACCAGAAAACCCATTAAATTATCAGAAGGACTAATGCTAAGAAACCTTACATTATACATTCCACCGATAGCAATATTTGTAGGATATTTAGATTTATCATTTAAAGTATATTTTTGGAGTTTACATTCATTATATTCAACAACCATTCTTCGAATATTTTTCCGGTTTAAGTCTTGCAGGTATTCATTATTAAACTTCATAGCAACCGATTCACAATCTTCCAATATCGCTCTCACTTTATCCATATTCCCTTGATGTCTGTTCACCAATGAAATAAACGCACTACCTTCTTCTCTCAAAACCTCTATCAATTCTCCATCACTTCCTTTTTGGATAAAAAATCGAAACGTATTACTATTTTTAAATTCATACAATGACAAATATCCTGTAATCGTATTCTTTAAAAACTTCTTTTTAAGGCTTCCCGTTTTTCCATCTTTACTAACCACAAAAATCTCAAAACTTTTATAATAATCATCAGTTTCCATTTCAAAGCCTGCTAACTGAAAAGCTGTGTAATAAATCCTATTACTATTTTTATCTTTTTTATACACGATTCCATGATGATAATTATCTTTCTCCGTGAGTTCATATTTTATCAATCCTTCGATTTTCTCCCCGTCAGGTTTGATAATACTACCTTTATAAAATACGTCTTGAGCATTTGAGCTAATAGAAATGATACTTAATACGATTATTAAAATCGCTAATAAATGTGTTTTCATGATTTGATTCTTTTATATGAATTAATTCGATTGTAATTTTCCCTTTTCGTAAATTGCTATTTTTATCAATTTACCTTCCTCATCGTCCTAGACCAAAACATAGCAAATTCTTCAAAACAATTAAACGTATTTGATAATTTACAATCTTTCGAACAAAACCATTTTTCGTAGAAATAATTATACTCCAGCATTATATCCAAGCATATTTATGGATACCAATGAATAATTTTTTATTTCATAATTAACCTCATTTTCTAAGAATATTTTGACAGAAATACGGTCTACGTTTTAACCGAATACAAGATTATTGGCAAATATTAGGGAAAGTAATAAAATATTTTTTCATAAGATTGGGTAATTAATATATTACGACAAACCGATAAGATTTTTGAAATCTTATCGGTTTACGTTATTTTATAAATGATATTTATGCCATTTATAAATGAACTTATATCGTCCTGCTAAAGCAGAATTTTCCTTAAACGTTGTTGGATTGTAATTGATTGGACTGGCGAGAATTGTCATTAACCTGATTTTTTCATCGGTTGTTGTTTTCACGAATGACTTTTTGTAATAATGCAAAGCTGCATCATTAAAACCATAAACGCCGTCACCTAATTCTGCATAATTAATATACAATTCCAAAATTCTATCCTTTTGCAAAATCAACTCTAATTCAAAAGTGATAAGTAGTTCTAAATACTTTCTAAAATAAGATTTTTGGGGAATTAGAAATAGCGTTCGAGCCAACTGTTGCGTTATTGTACTACCTCCATAAGCTCGATAACCTAACTTATCGTTCTTTCTTTTTGCCTCTTTAATGGCTTCTGTATCAATTCCATAATGTTTTCGAAATTGTCCATCTTCTAAATTAATTAAATCCAACTGAAACGTTCCAGAAGTTTCCCGTAATGGAAGATGAGAAGGCGTTTGAGCAGCCTTTCCTTGACGATATAACATCAATACCGTATAAGGCGGATTATGATTGATATAGAGAATCGTAATAAAAGCGATGACCAAAATGAAAAGAATATGCGCATAAAAAACTACTCTGAACGCATACTTCAACCAATACCCAAAACCTCGTTTTCTTTTAGCAGCACTCGGAGTAAGCGAAGGCGTTTTGATATTCCCGTTAAAAGAGTTTGTCGTATTTTCTGACATAAAAAAGAAATATATTTTGGTGTAGAGATATAGAGATTTAAAAGTATTCGTATATAAAATATACATATATATAAGCAAAAATATTTTTACATCTCTAAATCACTACACCTTTTAAAACCGCTTAAAGTTCTTCTTGTGCATCTGGACAGGCGAATTCAAAATTCTCTAAAATATCTTTTCCAAAACGACTATGACGTTGTTTTGCTTTTATGTAACAAGAACGCATTCTGATTTCTGCTTTTTTGATTTTTGAACTTAATTCAAACTCTACTCTCGGATCTTCTTCGATTTGTTGTCTTAACTCCAAGATATCCGTAAAACAGTCACAAAGCTCAACCACAGCTATTTCTTCTGCACTTAATGTTTCTTCTTCTGCTTGTTGCCCGCCATCTACGCCAGTATGTGTTGTTACCGTATCTATACCGCCTTGCTTTTCTACATTATCTCCACAACCAGTATAAGTAACCATCGAAAAAAGACCGAATATCATTACCGTTAAAGAAACTATCACTTTAGAAGCATTGGAATTACCCATTTTATAAGTTTTTTTGTTTTTTAAATATTAGAATTACTGATAGAAAGAACTCACAGCTCTTTAGTAAAATATATTTCAATTTTTCATTTATCAATAAGTCTATGTTTACAATGATAATTTTTTAAACGCTGGATTCCAATTTTTTTGTATGAATATTCCTATTGAGACCTATGAAATAGATCATTTTATGATAAATGATGCTCTATAATATTACTTATATAAGAGGATTTTCAATTATATCGCGATGCTCCGCATAGATAATTTCGGTCAAAAGATATTTTGAAGCCCAATTTTCACCTATTTTAAAGTCTTTTCGTATTAGTGAACTAATTTTGAAGAAAGTATATCTTTCCTTACTCGTTTTCCATCACACACCAACGTTTTCTACTGTAAATGAATATTTTTATAAATATCACGTGCCGTAAAATAATTCGATAGCGACATTTTGCAAAAAGATGTGACAATAAGTGTACAGTGATTCTTTTAAAATTTATCCTCTCAAACACCGAATTCCAACCTTACTTTCCAATTTAATAATTTCTCTTTGATGTAAATTTGAATTCGGTAAAATCCTAAAATTTAATAACTTATCACTATGCTTTTCGGTGATACCTTTTAAATCTTTAATCTGATTATTATAAGCGAGAATATCCTCTAAATCAGTCATATTTTTTAAAGGCTCTAAAGAAATTACTTTATTATTTTGAAAATAAAACTGTTTTAAATTCACCATATTTTCAACGCCATCTAGTGTTTTTAATTCATTATCCATTACAAATAAAGATTCCAAATTAATTAACCTTGAAATTGATTTTATAGATTTGATTCCACTATTCATTACAATCAAAATCTTCAAACCTTTTAAGGCTTTCACCCCTTCTAAATCGCCTATTTCAAAACTTAAATTAGGAAACATTGCTTTAGGTCCTGCGATACGAAAAGCTACAGAATGCCATAAATCATGAATTTCATCAATACTTAAATCATCCGTAATTTCTCCTTTTTGAAATGCCGCTTGATTAATCGCTTTTTTCCAATTATCAGATAAGCCATTCCACCAATCTTGATATTTATTTTTTTCTTGCTCGGTTATTTTTAGTAAGTCTATTTCTTCCATTCTATGTCAAGTCAATAAATTAGGAAGCCCCTCCGAAGAAGAGGCTTCCCAATTATTTTCAAATAAAAATTGTTAATCAATTATTAATTTCTGATACTGTATCTTATCGCCCGTCTGTAATCTGATGAAATAATTACCTTTTCCTAAATAAGCAAAATTAAACTCAAATTAATTTGAGCCTTCTATCGCTGAACGGGTTCCTGCAGGTAAACTCTGTCCCGTAGTATTATAAACTACGATTATTAAATCTAACATTATAGAAGTTGTATATTCTAAAATTATACTGCCGCTTGTGGAATTTGGACAAAAAGCCTTCGTAACAGTCATTTCTAACTTTGCAGTCACAACATTACTGTATGCAAAATATCCATTAAAATCAATTTACTTTAAACGATAATAATATATTTTTTGACCTTATAAGTAACATTTTTTCATTTTCAAAATATTACAAAATAGTATAGGCACAACAAAATTGTTGCTCCTACAATAATATTTATCACTATTAACTTCTTGAAGGGTAAGTTCCCTGCATACAAATAATAAAATTCAGAGCTAAAAAAGGTTGCATATTATTTACTGCCTGATTCCCACCAGTGCTACCTAAAGTAACTTGTACCGAACCATCTGCCGCTAATAAGTTACCAGCTGAAGTACCCGTTAACTCATTATCTCCACCAGTTACTGATTTTCCTACCGCGGTATGAGTATGAGCAGGAAGGTGAGCTACTGTTAAATTATTATATTCTACACCGCTTCTAGCACCTAAAAGACGATTTGTGAACCCAGGTCCGCTTCCTGTACCTACAGGTACTCGCCCTCTTAAATCGGGTAACCCAAAAGTTGTCCGACCATCTCCTCCGTAGGTTACCCCTAATAAAGAAAATAAAGCAGAATTACTTGAAATTGCTAGTAATTGCCCTTGACAAAGTGCCCAAGTACGGGGTGCAAAATTACCTGCAAACATAACGATCGTGGCCATTGTACCTTCCATAATTTAATTTTTTAAAGGTTTGTGAAAATTATTTGTAAATAAAAAGTGTAGAATTATTGGAACTATAAGTCATAAGCTCTTCTAACCTTCTGACGAACATCAATAGATGATAAAATGATATAGCTTACTTTTAAAACTCATAGATGTTAGCTGCAATTACTTTTATGAAACCAATATTTTGTATCAAGCATCTATATTCGGGAAGATATATTCTATAAACGCAGAATAATATTTTCAGGAAAACACCAGTTGATTCGTGCTGTGTTTAGCGAGGTACTTTTGGTAACTTCTCATAAAGTAGTGATAAAAGAAATAATTTCCAAAATTAAATTCAGTTTATTCAATATAAAATTTTAAAAAAATAATATTTTAGCTTATAACATATACTATAATAAAAATAAATCCATATTATATTTTATATAACTATGATTACCCCTCACTAGCAGCACAAAAAGTTACGTTCACTCTTTATACACTCCTCCTTAAAATATATGAGAATTATAATTTTTGTATTCATTCGAGATTAGGATTTTTCTCTAATATTATTGAATGCCTACAGGGAATAAAGGCAAACGCACCAAATTATTTTATGTAACAAGTTTATCTGAAATATTGTCTTGTTTTTATATTAAAATGTCATTGAAATAGGATAATATTTGGCGATTTAAATTTTGCTTTTTTTCCTGATAAAAGAAGTAAAACTTATCTACTAATGAAGTTAGGAGTCGAAGCTTGATTAATTTTTTAC
>CAWVWD010000121.1:0-9237 GCA_963933585.1 uncultured Saprospiraceae bacterium | reverse complement strand
TGGGAAGTTGGAAAGTGGGAAAGAAGGTGAACTTAGAGCGTGCAATGAGAGCAGATGCTCGGTTAGACGGTCATTTTGTGCAAGGTCATGTGGACACGATTGGAAAATGTGTGGAGATTTTGGATGAAGATGGCAGTTGGTATTTTAAGTTTGAATATCAACCGACGGAGGAACATCTTTTAGTTGATAAAGGTTCGGTTTGTATTAATGGGGTGAGTTTGACGGTTGTAAACCCTACGGAACCGTATTTTTCAGTAGCTATTATTCCTTATACATATGAAAATACAATTTTCCATCAATTGAAAGTTGGTGATATTGTGAATTTGGAGTTTGATGTGATCGGAAAGTATATTGCGAAATATGTGAGATTATATATGAAATAGACAATAAATAATTTTCAGTTGGTCGTCCGTAGACCACCAACTGAAAATTATTTATTTTAGTTGTAACTGTTTATTAGAGTATGATTCTAAATTTTTCTTTACTAATGGTTTAAAATTCGCTTTGCCATAATCTGAATAAAATTTGATATTTCTCAAGAAGTTTAAACTCATCTCTCGCCATTCTTCATCGCTGAAATGCCTGTCTTCGGAAACGATTAATTCTTCTCGATAAGCTTGATTAGTTTGGTCAAAATCATATGCTGAACCAAAAGCAACATCTATATCTTTGAGCAACGCCGCCAAATAATTTTCGGGAATTTCACCTATTTTAGTTGCCGCTATACAAGTGCTCGCCGCTTCAATAAAATTGATATAATTCGGTCGAAGTGCATTTTGTATTATTTCGATGCTTTTAGCTTCGTGCTCTGTTCGAGTATAAAGATAACCGATATCGTGAAACCATGCTGAAAGTAAAAGTAGTTCCGTATTTTTATTCGGTAACTGAAGCGATTTTGCTGCCGTTTTTATACCTTCTATGACGCTTAATGTGTGATTGTAATTATGATAAAATAATCCTGCTGTATTTGAATTCAGAAAGAGATTACTTACATAATTTTCTGCTTTTCCTAATAAAGTTACATTTTCCATGGTTATTCCTAATTTGGTTGTTTTAGACGGAAAATTACAATTTTTATGAGAAATAAAATGAATATTAGAAATATTATTTCGTTTTAATTGTACTTCGTATTCATAAAATCATATTTGCATTTTACTAAAATAATAATTAATAAGTTATTTATTTTAGAAATAGTTAAATGTAGTGTTTCTTTGTTATGAAAATGAAAATTGAGAAAATGGATAAAAATGGATATAAAAGATAAATATGAATCGGTGATTGGTTTGGAAGTTCATATTCAATTGAATACGAAGAGTAAGGCCTTTTGTGCGGATAATGCAACTTTTGGAGGTAAACCAAATGCACATACGAGTCCGATTTCTTTGGCTCATCCGGGTACGTTACCTCGAATTAATAAGCGATTAATGGAAAGTGCGGTGAAGTTAGGTTTAGCTTTAGGTTGCGAAATTAATAAGGTAAACTTCTTTGACCGTAAGAATTACTTTTATGCAGATTTGCCGAAAGGTTATCAGATCACGCAGGATAGTGAACCGATTTGTCTTGGCGGAAGTGTAAAAGTTGAAATGGAAAATAGACAAAGAACGGTTCGTTTACATCATATTCATTTGGAGGAAGATGCCGGAAAATCTATACATGATTTGGATGAGCATTTTACGTTGATTGATTTAAATCGTGCAGGTGTACCGTTACTGGAAATAGTATCTGAACCTGACTTACGTTCTGCAGACGAAACGGCGGTTTTTATTAATGAATTGAGAAAATTAGTTCGTTACTTAGATATTTCTGATGGAAATATGGAAGAGGGTTCGATGCGTTTTGATTGTAATATTTCCATACGATTAAAAGGGGAAACGGCTTACGGAAATCGATGTGAAGTTAAGAATGTAAATTCAATTCGAAATGCAAAACGAGCGATTAATCATGAGATTCAACGTCAAATAAAAAAGGTCGAAAAAGGAGAAATTATCGTACAAGAAACTCGTGGCTTTTATGCGGATAAAGGAACAACTTATTCACTTCGGTCAAAGGAAGATGCGCCGGATTATCGTTATTTTCCTGAGCCAGATTTGCCACCAATTATTTTGTCTGATGATTATATTTTGAAGGTTCAGAAAAGTATGCCGACATTGCCGAATGTATTGAAAAAACAGCTGATGGAACGGTATCAATTGTCAAATTATGATGCTTCCGTTTTGACGGAAGAACGAGCAATGGCAGATTATTATTTGGCTGTCATTGAATATACAAATAATTATAAATCGGCTGCTAATTGGTTGATTAATAGCATAAAGGGTTATTTGAATGATAATAATTTATCATTCGATAAATTGGAATTAAAATCAAAATCTATTGCAGATTTGATTGCTTTAATTGATGATGGAAAGGTAAATATATTGACAGCAAAACAACAATTATTACCTGCAATGTTAAAAAGTCCAAGTAAATCTCCGGCTGAATTAGCAAAAAAATTAAACCTGATTCAAGATTCAAGTGATGATTTTATTGATAAAATATTAGATGACGTAATTGCGAAGTATCCAGATAAATTTGAAGCATTGAAGAAAGGAAAAAAGAAATTAATGGGTTTATTTATGGGAGAAGTAATGAAGGAAGCGAAGGGAAAAGCAAATCCAAAAATGGTGACCGATTTGATTATGAAAAAATTAAAATCGTAAATTTTTATAAAAAATGAATCCAATAAAACGCAGAGATTTATATTAAATTTGACTTTAGATTTGCTAAATTTAGCTACTGTTTTGAGGCTGGAAAGCTTGATGTCAATCTTATATGCTTGATATCAAGCAACGCTGAAAAATGCCAATTTTTTAATTTTTTAAACGAGTTATTTTATCACTTTAGAAGAATAGCCAAAACTGATTGTAAAAGAGGAATATTCACGGAAAAATTATTGGTGTATAACTAATAATTAACGGATGAATTATTTATAATTTGTGTAAATGTTTAGCATTTTTTTAGGCGACGAGTTACAGATTTTATCGAACTAACGGAACCGTTTTAGCGAAACGATTCAATGACGGTAGAAAAATCTCGAAATTGCGATAAAACTCGCAACTTGCAACTCGTAACTTATTTAAAATTCCTTACCTTTGCGGCTTATTTTTCATAAGCTAATTAAAGTTTGAATCTATCGAAAAAACCTATGAGATTTTTAAAATCTTATAGGTTTGAAAAAGTTCGTAGATTCAAACTTGTAGAACTTTCAAAAAATGTCTAAAAAGATTCAATCTGCTTTAATTTCTGTCTATTACAAAGATGGCTTAGAGCCAATCGTTGAAGAATTAAAGAAACAAGGTGTTACAATTTACTCTACTGGAGGAACACAAAAATTCATTGAGAATTTAGGCGCAGAAGTAATTCCTGTGGAAAGTATTACAGGATTTCCATCTATTTTGGATGGTCGTGTAAAAACGTTACATCCTGGTGTTTTTGGTGGAATTTTAGCTCGTCGGGAGGACGATCATTTAAATCAGTTGAAAGCATATAACTTACCTGAAATCGATTTAGTAATCGTGGATTTATATCCTTTTGAGGAAACGCTTGCGAATACAACGGATGAATCTTCTATCATTGAAAAAATTGATATTGGAGGAATTTCATTGATTCGTGCAGCAGCTAAAAACTTCAATGATGTGGCAGTTGTTGCTTCCCGTGATGATTATGGATTTTTATTAAATATGCTTCAAGAGAAAGACGGCGCAACAGATAAATCTGATCGTAAAGCATTGGCTCGTAAAGCATTCAATGTTTCTTCGCATTACGATGTTGCGATTTTTAATTATTTCTCAAAAGATGTAGAGGAGGATGCGAAATTCAAACAAAGTATTCAATCTTCAGAAGCATTGCGTTATGGCGAAAATCCGCATCAATCGGCTCGTTTCTATGGCAATTTGGAGGAAATGTTTGATAAACTTTGTGGAAAAGCATTGTCTTATAATAATCTAGTTGATGTTGATGCAGCGGTTGGAATCATGAATGAATTTAAGGATGACGCACCGACTTTCGTTGTATTGAAACATACAAATGCTTGTGGCGTTGCAACTCGTCCAACGGTTTTGGAAGCATGGAATGATGCGTTGGCAGGTGATCCAGTTTCTGCTTTTGGTGGAATATTGATTTGTAATTCAGAAATTGATGCAGCCACAGCTAAAGAAATTCATAAGTTGTTTTTCGAGGTTTTAATCGCACCAAGTTTCACAGAAGAAGCTTATGCAATATTGACACACAAACGCAAAAAGCGGGTGTTGATGAATATTAAAAATTGGTCAATTCAGTCTAAAACGTTCAAAACGTTATTAAACGGTGTGATTGAGCAAGATGCGGATTCAACAATGGAGGGTAAAGCAGATTTTAGAGTTGCCACTGAAAAAGCTCCAACGGCACAAGAAATCAAAGATTTAGAGTTTGCCAATAAATGTTGTAAACACTTAAAATCTAATACGATTGTTTTGGCAAAAAATGGTCAGCTATTAGGAATGGGTTGTGGTCAAACATCTCGTGTAGATGCGTTGCGTCAAGCGATTACAAAAGCAGAAGCATTCGGTTTTGATTTAGAAGGTTCCGCAATGGCTTCAGATGCATTTTTTCCATTCGATGATTGTGTAACGATTGCAGCAGAGGCAGGAATCAAAACGGTTACACAGCCGGGAGGTTCTATTAAAGACCAAGATTCTATCAATGCTTGTAATAAACTTGGATTGAGTATGGTGATGACAGGCGTTCGTCATTTCAGACATTAAGAAAAATACAAGAAGTCCGCCTTATCGGTAGATAGGCTATATCTTCGTAGAAATATATTACCAAACAGGATTGTTCTTCATAGAGCAATCCTGTTTTTTATTTTAGATAAATTCTAATATGGCGAAATCACTATTATAACTTTTTGAGACATATAAGCCATATAAACTCATCGGATTCTTACAATTCACTTCGGGAATGTTTTATGTATTTTACGCAGATAAAACCAAACCTTATGTGAATTTGTGTGGCTTAATTATCCTTTTTAAATCTTAATAAATTTATATAGTATATTAATACTTGTAACCTACTATTACAATATTAGAGTGAATAATTACGAGTATAGTAAATCAATTTTGATTCTGTACAATAATATATTTTCGATATATTGTTTTTTACCCGTCTTTTTTGTCATGGCCAATTCTCTAATTTAGTATCAAGACTCTATTCGTTTCAATTTAAAAATACGGCACCTTTGTATGGTGAAAAGTTATTATTTGAACCGTTAAAAAAGTAAAAAGCAACAGGAGCAATATATTAGACCTTATTCTAAAAGGTATTCGTAGATCATTTGAATTTAGACATATACTGTCTAATAAGGACTACAAAATCTAAGGTTATGAATTTCAGCAGCAATATCAATAATTTGGTCTCTGAAAAGGTGGCAAAAGTGCCGACATTTATCTTTGACAATACGAAGTATTTTGATACCATTAATAGCATGTTCTACCGTAATTCTGTGCTGTCCGACATATTTATTAAACTACTTTTGTATTAAGGAAAATTCTTTATTTCGAGGTTTTTTAAAAGATTGAACGATTATTCGCAGGTTTGTAACCTTGATAACCACTATCAGAAAATATAATTTCGTTTTGATTCGCTATTTTTTTATCATAAATAGTATCTTCTGCTATAGTGCTAAGAAATATAATATATTGATTTTCCGTACTGATTAGATTATTTTTAATCGTGTGGGCTTTTTTTACCATCGTAAAAATCTTGCTGAATATCTTGGTCACTTAGTAAGTCTTTCCGTAATGTCTTGAAAACACTTGTTTTTATTCAATTTAGTTAGTATTTGAATTACCTTATGTCCTTCTTTAGTGGGTAATAAGTGAAGTGTTTCCAAGGCATTAAAAACTAATGGTCGTAAAATTTTATACCATTTGTTTGCTTGACTTTTTGAAAAGCCAAAGCTTGCTGCTATCACTTTTTGAAGAGAATAGTTTTTCAAGTAGGCTAAAATGAAAAATAATTTCGCTTCTAAAGTTGGAAGTATTTTTGCACCTCTTCCAAGATTAAATATTGGCGCTTTACGTTTTTACCTTTAATTGTATGAATACGATAATAATTCTGCCATTTGCTTGAAAATGAGGACAACAGATAATCAAATTCCTCGACATAAAGGCTTGTTACACTTAAAAACTGATTTGGACGAGTTCTGATATTTTCATAATTTATCTAACTTAGTTCGATAATAATTTTTGAATTCCCAAATTTTTTATTCACGCAGATATGTAGGTACATACACACACGTACATATGCATGGCCTAATTTATTTTAGAATAAACACTGTAAAATACTAAGATTACAAAAAAACATAATTTATGAAAAGGTTACTATTATCTATGAGTTTAATTTTTGGACTTTCTTTTATGGCTTTTAGCCAAGGCTGTGGAACTACAGAACCAACGACTGATCCTATTCCTGCTAAAATGCATCCTGCCTACCAAATGTTTTCGCAAAATTTTGTGAATAATATGAATAGCGGTAGCCGAAATAGTTTACTGATGGATACAATTCCGTATAAGGTTCATATTATTCGGACAAGTTCAGGAACGGGTGGAATTTCCACGGCAAGTTTAACGACTGCTTTTAATAATGTCAATACAATCTATACGACTGCAAATATGCATTTCAAACAATGTGGTAATATTAATTATATTGATAGCGATACTTATTATAGTTTTAATAGTGCGAATGAAGCCGCATTGACTTCTGCTAATAACGTAACCAATGTAATCAATATTTACTTTACGAATTCGGTTACGACAAGCAGTGGAAGTGCAGCTTGTGGTTATGCTTATTTCCCTGGAGGTCCTGATGTAATTATGATGGATAATAGTTGTGCTGTGAATGGTAGCACATTACCACATGAGATTGGACACTACTTTAATTTATACCACACACACTCCACCAGTAATGGTGCGGAATTGGTAAACGGAACAAACTGTTCTTCAGCTGGAGATTTACTATGTGATACGCCTGCTGATCCACAATTAAGCAGTAGTACAGTTTCAAGTGCTTGTGTTTACACAGGAACAGCGACGGATGCAAACGGAATGGCTTATACGCCTGATCCTAACAATATCATGTCATATTCAAGAAAAGCTTGTAGGACATTTTTCTCTCCACAACAATATGCAAGAATTTCCTTTTCTGCATTGAATCAACGTGCTTACTTAGTTTGTTCTGCCGGTGGCGGTGGTGGAACAGGTTTGATTAATGGTTGTGCCGGAACATCACAATATCCATCAGCTACATTTACACCAACGACTTCATGGCAAACTGCTGCAACAAACATTTACGCAGGAGAATATTCTGTTTACAATGTCGTCGCAGGAGATACTTACGAATGGAGTCTTTGTACCGCTGACGGTGGAAATGTGACTTATGATTCGGAGTTGACCTTAACTGATGTAAGTAATAATGAATTAGATTATAACAATGATTTCTGTGGAACACAATCCAAACTTAGTTGGACTTCCACCGTAACGGGAACGGTTCGAGTACACGTTACTGAAAATCATTGTTTAACAAATTCTACCAATACAACACTCGTTTATAAACAACAATTACAAACGGGCTGTACAAGTCTTTCTCAATATCCATCGACTACACTTACACCAACGACTTCATGGCAAACTGCTTCAGCGGTTATTTACGCAGGAGAATATTCTGTCTATAATGTTGTATCTGGAGAAACTTACGAATGGAGTATTTGTACGGCTGATGGCGGAAATGCGAGTTACGATACAGAGATAACATTGAGAGATGCGAGTAATACGTTTCTCGCTTACAATAATGATTTCTGTGGAACACAATCCAAACTTACTTGGACTTCGACAATCACAGGAACGGTTAGAGTTCACATTACGGAATTTAGTTGTCAAACCAATTCTACAAATACGACATTGGTTTACCAAAAACAAGGAACAACTGGTTCTCCAAACCTAACGAAACAAATCGATAACCTTAACATAGCCGGAAGTACGGTTACCATGAATGTTACCGTGGAGAATGACGGAACCGCAAGTTCGGGTGTGTTTGATGTTCGTTTTTATGCTTCAACTAATACGATTATTTCTACAGGAGATGTTCCAATTTATACCACTTCTATGGGAAGTTTGGCTGCGAATGCAAGTGCAAACATCAATCAAGCGATTGATTTATGTACGATAACAGCTTTGAATAGTGGAACGACTTATTATATCGGTTATATCATTGATTATAATAATGGTGTTACGGAAAGTGATGAAACAGATAATACTCATGGTTGGTCAAGTCCACTTGCTTTAACCTGTCAAACAGGTTGTATCAGTACATCGCAATATCCATCGACTATATTTACACCAACGACAACTTGGCAAACTGCTGCAACAAACATTTACGCAGGAGAATATTCAGTTCATAATGTCGTGTCTGGCGAAACTTACGAATGGAGTTTGTGTACTGCGGACGGCGGAAGTGCATCTTATGATTCAGAGTTAACCTTAACGGATGCGAGCAATAACTTCATAGCTTACGAGAATGATGTTTGTGGTGATGACGCTAAAATTACTTGGACTTCGACAATCACAGGAACGGTTCGAGTTCATGTGACAGAATTTAGTTGTCAAACGAATAGTACAAATACAACATTGGTTTATAAAAAACAAGGGGTAAGTTCACCAAACTTGACCAAACAAACCAATAGTATTTCCGTATCTGGAAATAACGTGACCGTAGCTACAACGATTGAAAATAATGGCGGAACTGCCGCTGGAGTCTTTGATGTACGTTTTTATGCTTCTACGAATACGATAATTTCAACAGCTGATGTACCAATTTATACCGCAACAATCAGCGGTTTGGCGGCAAATGCAACTTCAATAATCAGCCAAAATATTGATTTGTGTACTATAACTAGTTTGAATGACGGTTCGAGTTATTACATCGGTTATATTATTGATTATACGAATGCCGTAGCGGAAAGTGACGAAACGGATAATGTTTTTGCCTGGACGACAGCGAATTATACCTTGAATTGTGTCACAACACATACCATTAGTTTATCAGCGAATCCAATTGCCGGTGGAACAGTTAGTGGTGGTGGAACATTTAATAACGGACAATCTGTAGCGGTCACAGCGACGGCAAATACAGGCTGGAACTTTGACGGATGGAAAGAAAACGGGACAA
>CAWVWD010000120.1:0-9238 GCA_963933585.1 uncultured Saprospiraceae bacterium | reverse complement strand
TTGTAGTAATTTGAATAGTTTCTTGTTGCGTAATAGAATATGCATTTTTATTGACGAGGAGCTTTCTGATTGAATTCCTCAAAGCATTTTTATACGCTTTGATAAAATCTGATACGAAATAATCTGACCGAATATCACCTAAATCAATTTCTAATTGATTAACGTGAATCGTTGTATCTTCAGTAGAAAATTCTGAAAGAATATTTTCCGTGATTTGTTCAAGGTCTTTATGAAATAATTGACTGACTTTAGATTGTAGTTTCTGAGCTTTCTCCTTATCAGAAACATACATATCGACAATCATTTTTTCAATGTGATGTTTCATGACTTTTGGTATTAATGATATTATATTTTAAACCATAAAAGTCATAAAAGGAATTATAAGTTTTTGATTCTGGCAAAGCAAAAACTATTTCTTTTATAATTCTATGGTTTAAATTCATCTCTAAATAAGAATCAATTAATCCCAATATCAGCTTTTGCTGCTTCAATATCACTTCTTAGAGTAGATATTTGCTTATTGTCACTTTTTAAAGTATGTAATTTTAACAAATGAGCGACGATGTAAGAAGCCGTATCTGTGTTCATTATATTTTTCTCCGTTTTCTGTTTTTCCAATAGCCATTGTTCGGAACAGGTTTCGAATTCAATCATATCTTTATGGCTCATCCAATGATAATCGACCTTGATATGAGCAGGGATATTCGTTTGGACGGTTTGGAAAAATAATTGTTTGAAATCCTCATTATTAAAACGATTACACCATTTTGGTAAAATAATACTCACTTTAAAATCGTAGTACTTTTCTTCCAGATAAGAAGTTCTTTCGTCTGCAGTTGGGAATTGAACTAATGTAAAAATATCTGTTCCATTATCATAATTCAGTTTTAGAAATTGAATTATTTTATCAATTATTTTATTCGCAGCGTCTTCTGTTTCCACCGTCTCAATATATTTTGCGACCGTTTCCGTTATCGGGTTTCCGTCGTTATCGGCGGCATCTTGCGTTAAAAGAATTTCGAATACATCACCTTTAGGTTCGATAATATATCGTTCTCTTGCCGTTCCTAATTTATCCAGATTTTCAGCAATTAACTCTTGAAACTCTAATTTTTGATATTTATACTGTACGAGTATCGGTTGATTGTTTTCATCCAAAAGTTCTAAGCCATAAAACGTCTTTGCAATAGGTCGGAGTAAAGTATGTTCTACAATGTAGAATCCTTCACTATCCTTACTTAATTGATATAAATATTGAATGATTTTATCAATGTAATGCTTTGCTGCTTCGAGCGAATCTCGTTTAAATAACTCTAAACGATTATTTCTCCCGGTCTTAAATAAAACCGTGAAAGTATCGTCATATTCATAAATTTCATAATTGCGACGAAAAATACCTTGTGTCAAAACCTCTTCTAAAATAGATTCTTTTTTGGAGAAAAATTGAGGGGTATTATTTTCTTCCATTGCTTGATAAATAACCTCTCGCTCCTCTAAAAGAATAGATTTTGTCGTCGTTTCACTTTCTCCACGAGGAGAAAAAACGTTGATGCTCGAATTGGTAATTACATCAGATATTTTTCTTTCGGTAGATTCTATACTTAGTAAATATATCTCCCCTTCAGTCGGTTTCATACTTAGCAAATATATTTTCCCTTTAGTTGGTTTTATATTTAATAAATATATTTTCCCTTTGGTCGATTTTACAGTTAGTAAAGATATTTTTCTTTTGGTCGGTTTTATATTTAGTAAAGATTCTAAGCGGAAGTGTAATCCGGAAAGGTTTCTAACATCGGAAATATTTTGAACATCAACCGGCCTTGAATAATCGAATCCACGACCTCTTTCTCTACCTATTTTGATATAGCCTTTTAGAAAATTAATTTTGTTTGTAATGATTTCCTCCCCTGCTTTCGCTCGATGTTCTTGAGGTAGGACATTTTTGTAATTACTAATTAAGCGTTGTGTCGGAAATGATTCATTGAACCTTGCTAACAAATGATCCAAAAACTTACCTCTTCGTTCTTCGAAGCGTTCGTATTTCAAATTAATTTTTTGAAGTTCATCTTCCATCAATTCTTGATTCGTGATGATTTCATTTATTTTAGGCACACTGGCTTCCGTTAGAACTTGATAAAAATAAGTCGTCTTTAAACTACTATTTAAGGAAAATAGCTGTTGAATATTGGCCAATTGTTTTAAATAATTCGCCATTAATTGTTCAAAAACTAGCAAATAAGCTTTTAGTTGCTTTGCATAACCGTGCTTATCTCTCATCGAACGAGGCGAAACACCTAACTGTCCAATACCATAAATTTCGGGAAAATGATTTTGAATAGAATAGTATTCTTCGAATTCTGAAAGGGGAATATTCGGCGTTTCAAATTCATGACTGACATCAATTAAAGACTCATAATTCCCTTCTTCGTTACTTTCCAAAGTCGTCAAAATATGGTTTGCCGTATTGTAATCAATATCATAACGAACGCCACTTTTAATAATTTCAATCGGATCGATATCCTCTTCGGAAAGATTCAAACTCATCTCTAAAATGGGAAACATATTTTCATCAATGGCAATTAAATCACCTCGAATTTTTAATCCATCTTTAAATATTTGAAGGTTAGAAATATTCAAGACACCTTCAATCCCAAGTATGATTTTGGATAATCGAGAAATATAAATTTCAGATGTCAAGGGTTTTAAATCCTCATCTTTGATAAAGCCATTTTTAGGAGCGGGTCCATCGAAAATATCACTATATGTCTGTCCTTCTTTTATTAATTGTGATAATGGATAATGTTTTACGGAAGGATTGATGAATTTGTCTAACTCATAAATCACTTGAGCTAGTACTTCTTCCCCCATAAAAGAAGAGTCAATCTCAATTTTTGCATGTAACTTTATTTTATTCGCCTTTAAGATTTCAATCTTTTCAATATCCTCACATAGGTTTCGATTACTATTTAATAAAGTCCGAACTTTATTGGTAACCTGTTCCGAAACCAAATCATCAACATCCGTTAATTGTAAATGTACATTGTATAATCCTTGAACAATATTCTCCGTAGCCGGAGAAAGCCAAGCATTCTTGACCTCTGGAATATTATAAATAATAAATTTCCGGTAATCGGTAATCGTATAAGGTTGGCACGGAAAAATCTCATCAGCACTGAAAAAGGTATGATTATCTTTCTGTTTAAAACTTTCTTTTATGAAAACTTCAATATTAAAATTAGTCTTATAACCCAATTCTGTCAAAGCATAACAAAGCTGCTCCAGAATAGTAATCCCTGGATCATGTTCATTATAATCTGTCCATATATCACCACTAAGTTCTTGGACAAAACGAATCCCTTCCCTCCTTAAATGGTAATAATCCATGTTTTTGGGAAGTTCCTTATATGGTTGAATACTCTCTGGTGTTTGAGCCATCTTAATTTTTTTTGGCGAATAACTTGAATTATATCAAAGATATTCTAAAATCCTGTTTCTGCTAGTATCACATCATTTAATCTTATTTTACGTCGAATTGTTATCAATAATATTTAACATTTTACAGAATGAATTCGTACGTGTACTCACTTAGTTCATCGCGATATTCGCAAAAATAATATTTTGGAATATAGAAAATGGATGTATCGGAGTTTTGTGTGGTTATTTGCTGTGATGTTGCGATTGTTAATGTTTGTGATTGGTTCATCGGCATTTTATATTTGTTTTGAAATGGTCGATGTGGTCAATGCTCGGTTGGGTTGAGGATTTAATTTGGATATTCCATGAATCTTGATTCGAAGCGAAATTGTAAATCGATATTCTGGGAGGATTTGACTGAAATGCCGAATGTACTGATTTTTTCATTTTTCATTTTCAATGGGTATCAAAAATTATCTCTGATATTTGGATTGACAAATCAAAAATAAACACTATAATATTGAAGAGTCTTTGAGAATTGTTCCAGCTGTTAAAGAGAAAAGTCGATATGGATCGAGGTATTCGGAGGTTCAATTAAATCTAAAATAAATTTGGAGTGCGTCATAAACTTACAAATTACAGAAATATTAAAAAAAACTATTCTAATTCAAGTTCAATCTGTTCCAATGTAAATGAACAAGAAAGCCAAATATCGGTTGAGAACTATTTATTAATCAATGAAAAATTGCTACGAATTGAATATTATTTGGTTGAAACGAGATTTGAGGCTGCATGACCACAAACCGCTTTGTGAAGCGATTGAGGCGAATGAACCGACTTTGTTATTGTATATTTTTGAACCTTCTGTACAGCAATATCCGGATTGGAATATTCGACATTGGCGATTTGTATGGCAATCATTGGTTGTGATGAATGAACAATTGAAACCATTTAACACGCAAATTAATATTTTTCATGATGAAGTGATTCCTGTGTTCGAAAATTTGATGGAAACAGAAACTATTAACACTGTCTTTTCTTATCAAGAAATTGGGACGAAAGTTACCTTTGATAGAGATAAGTCGATGCATCATTTTTTCAAAAAGAACGGAATCAAGTGGCGAGAATCTCCTACTAATGGCATTATTCGAGGATTGAAGCATCGTAAAAATTGGGATAAACAATTTACGAAAATGGTGATTGCACCCATTCAAAACCCGAATTTGAGGGACTTGAAACTCAAACCTATTAATACCGATAAAACGGTTAATAATACTTTCGTAAAAACGTTTCCCGAGTTACTTGAGCAACCAGCAGAAATGCAAAAAGGTGGTGAACGTTTAGCATGGCGATACTTGCGAACGTTCCTACAAGAACGTGGTCGAAATTATTCCAAAAACATTTCAAAACCGGCTAATAGTCGCAAAAGTTGTAGTAGAATTTCGCCTTATTTAGCTTGGGGAAATTTATCGATTCGTCAGGTTTACCAATTTACACAATCGAATTTACCAACTTCTCCATTCAAGCGGGATTTATATAATTTTGCTTCTCGTTTGCACTGGCATTGCCATTTTATTCAAAAATTTGAGGCAGAGTGTCGAATGGAATTTGAGCATATTAATCGGGGTATTAAAGACCAATTGAGTCAGCCATTACAACCTGAATTATTGGAAGCTTGGAAAAACGGACAAACGGGTTTTCCGCTGATTGATGCATGTATGCGATGTGTAAAAGCGACGGGCTATTTGAATTTTAGAATGCGGGCGTGTTGTGTTTCGTTTTTAACACATCATCTGTGGCAACCTTGGCAAAGTGGTTCTTATCACTTGGCTCAACAGTTTTTAGATTACGAACCGGGGATTCATTTTCCACAATTTCAGATGCAAGCTGGCGTGACGGGTTCGAATACGATTCGCTCGTATAATCCGATTAAGCAGTCGATTGAGAAAGATGCGGATGGTGTCTTTATTCGAAAATGGGTAAAGGAATTAGTCAATGTTCCAATAGAATTTCTACATGAACCATATAAAATGACGATGCTTGAGCAACAAATGTATGGCTGTATTATTGGTGAAAAATATCCAAAACCGATTGTCAATAACGAAAAAGCTGGTAAACACGCTAGAGATATTTTGTGGAATCTAAAAGGTAATGCCAAAGTCCGTTCAGAGAAAAAACGAATTTTGGCGAAGCACGTTTCCCCGAATCGGTGGAAAAAAGGAAAGTAAAATAGGTAGGTTATTCATGCCCAATAATAAAAAAGAGGCTATTTTTCTAAATGTATCCGAATACTTAGTAGATAGGCACAAAATGAATTTATCCTGCCCTATTTTAGGGGAGGCTATTTTGATTGACCAAAAAGAGATTAGAAGCAAATCTAAAATCATTATTCTTAATACAAAACTTTTTTTTTAAATATAAAAAGTCATCAAAAATCATTTCTTTAATATTAAAAAGCGTTGATAGTACCCACTTTTATCAGTATTCAATTTAGGGTAGGATGAGCATCTTGATAGAGTAACCTTAAAAAAAAGATTAATATTCAATTATTCATAAAAAATCAAAATAATGATGATTTTATGATAACATATCGCCTCAATAATAAGATATACTAAGGATTGAAAATAGGTTTAATTAACTTAATAACAAGTAGTTTGAAGTATGCTTTGGCAAAGGTCTGATAGGTTTTTAAAATCTGATTAGACTTGATTGTCAGAGGTTCTAAGCTACATCCAATTTTTTATTTAAGGTGTAAATCAAAAACTTTATGACACAAGTCGTTACGAATGCTACTACATCAACATCAGCAGGCGAGAATCCATTTATTGGACTTCGGAGTTTTGATAAGTCGGATAAATCAAACTTTTTTGGACGTTCCAAGGAAGTTAAAGAGGTTTTGCGAAAACTAAAAACTACTCGTTTCTTAACTATTGTTGGAGCATCGGGAAGTGGCAAAACTTCACTTATTCAAGCAGGATTAGTACCTGAATTGATGGAAGGGTTCGGTGGTCAGGGCGGTAATAATTGGGGAGTAGCTAAGTTTACACCTGGGCGTAATCCGATTGGGAATATGGCGAATGCACTTTCTCAACGTAATGTGTTAAGTCCCGATATTAAAGCGGAACCAAACTCTAATAAAATTGAAGAAACTTTACGCCGCAGTAGTTTAGGGTTAATTAATTATGTAAAAGAAAAAAGAGAGGCACTTCAAGGTAAAAATTTACTTCTTATCATTAATCAATTTGAAGAACTTTTTACATTGATGGAAGATGAAAGTATGGTGAATGAAACCAGAGATTTCGTCAAGCTATTACTTCGTGCAGCCAATGATAAAGAATTACCGATTTATATCCTAATTGCAATAGAGGCAGATTCTCTTTCTGAAATTACAAAATTTCGAGGTTTACCTGAAGTCGTCAATCAAGGTCAATACTTAATGCCTCGAATGACAAAACAGGACCTGAGAAAAGTGGTTATATTCCCATTAGAGAGGAATCGGATAAAAATGGATGAACAACTCCGTGGGACGATTTTAGAGGAAGTAGAATATACCGATGATCAATTACCAATTCTTCAACACGCCTTATTAAGAACGGTAGAGAAATGGGAGAAAGCGAAAGAAATTGCGGTTGAGGAGAATCTGGAAGTAGAAGATATTGGTTATACACATTATAGTGAAATTGGTCGATTCTCGGAAGCATTCATAGAAGCATTTGATGCCAAAGCTCAATTATACGAAAATGATGCACCGGAGCAGTCTGGAATGAGTGAATATGAAATCGAACAATCCTTATTAAAAAAGTTTGCGAAAAGAGATGATGTCGAATCATACGTTGCTAATCTTTTGGACTTTTATCAGACTCGGTTGGAAATTGAGTATTACGACGGCTTGAAGCCAATGCAGAAAGCATTGGGCGTTCACGCAGAAGAAGTTTTTATTGATTTTTCAATCGAAGAAAAAAAGGTTTGTGAACGAATTTTTAAAGCGATTACGGACGGAACACAGGGAATTGAAAATGTGAAAGCTCGACCGGTTACGATTAATACGTTAGCCGAAATTGCGATGCTTGACAATAAAGATGATATAAAATATATCATTGAAGAATTGAGAAAACCAGGTCGAAATTTTATAGAAACGAGTAATCGTGATTTGCGTGGAAGTACAACAGTTACGTTGACACACGCAAGTTTAGTTAGAAAATGGGACCGCTTGAAAAGATGGGTCAAAGCCGAGACAGAATCTTCTAAAACTTATATGAGGTTGGCACATGATGCTGCAATCCATGAATTGGATGAAAAGAAGCAAGGACTTTGGCGAGATAATCAATTAAAATTCGGTGAAAATTGGTTTGAGCATGCTAAACCCAATATGGCTTGGGCAATTCGCTATGATACGAATTATGATACTTCGATTCGTTTCTTGGAAAAAAGTATTGCGAAAAGAGATGCAGAGTTAGCCGCAAAAAGGGAGGCAGAAGCGAAGGAAAAACGAATGCGAAGAAGGATTCTTTATATCGTTTCTACGGCTGCAGTTGTATGTTTATGCTTAGCTGGTTGGGCATATTTAGAAAGTCAGGAAGCGGCAAAAAGTGCTTTGATTGCAAAGGAAAAAGAAAAATCGGCAAAACTAAGTGAATACGAAGCGAATAATGAAAAAGTAAAAGCGGCCATGTCAGCACGAGAGGCTTCTCTGCAGGCTACTATTGCGAAAACGAAGGCGAAAGAAGCGAAGGTTTCGCAAGGAATAGCAATCAAAAAAGCGGAAGAAGCTAGAAAAGCAGCAATCAAAGCAAAGGCTGCGGCAGAAAAAGCGGCAGTGGCAGAAGCGAAAGCAATTGCAAGTGGAGAGCGGGCAATTAAGGAAGGTGAGCGGGCAAGAGCAGCGGAAGTCGTTGCGATTGAAAAAGAAAAAATTGCGAAAATTGCAGAAGCGGAAGCTCAAAAATTAAAACTGCAAAAATTAGCAGAAGCGATAGCTATAAAATCAGTTAGTATTAATAAACCAATCATTCGAGGTCAAGTGGCCAAAAAAGCGATGGAGATTTTTCAAGCAAGCGAAGGTTTAACTGCTGCTCAAGTGAATAATCCTGAAATATATACGGCACTTTATTTCGGTATTAAAGGGTTAAAAGAGGAAAAAAAGCAAAAGGACTTTAATAAATATCCTACCAGTAAGGAAACACATCGTGGCTCTATTCGGCAGATAATTAATGATGGAAATAATATTTATTCTGCCGGAAGTGATGGTAAAATACTGAAGTGGACCATTAGCCCGACTTCCAATAAAGCGGATAAACCTAAGGTTACCACTTCGGTTATTGGAAATATAAAGGAAACGGTATTATCAATGGATTTTCTGAATGGGAAATTAATAACGGCTGGAAAAAATAGACGGATTAATTTGTTCCATACGACCTCATCAAAGGCTTCAGAATCTTATGATATTCACAATAATCGATTCGTTTGGGATGTTGATTTTATTGATGATAATACGATTGTATCTTCAGGACAAGATCAAAATGTGGTTTCTTTTAATTTGAAAACAAAGGCAATTAAACCTTTATTCCAATCAAATTCAGACATTAAAAATATTGCATTCGATAGGAATAATAATATTCTTGCAATGGGAGATGGTAAAGGGGTGGTCACATTGATGAATATGAGCGAACCTGGAAAAAAATCAGGAACAAAAACTTTTTCCGGAGGTGCAATTACGGCATTAGAATTCCGTCCGGATGGGAATTATTTAGTTGTGGGTAATGAAAGAGGAAAATTATATTTAGTGAGTTTTCCTGAATTTATGATCATAAAAGAGCTTGACACA
>CAWVWD010000119.1:0-9253 GCA_963933585.1 uncultured Saprospiraceae bacterium | reverse complement strand
GGAATATAGTGTTGCGAATCATGGTGACGATTTTTATGTTTTGACGAATGATAAGGCGTTGAATTTCAAACTAATGAAAACGAACGTAGATACGCCGAGCATGGAAAATTGGACGGAAGTGATGCCACATGACGACAAGGTTTTGTTGAGTTCGGTGGAAACTTTTGAAAATCATTTGGTGATTTATGGTCGTAAAGGGGGATTTAAGCATATTCATATCACGGATTTGAGAACGAATAAATCACACGAAGTTGAATTCCCAGAACCTGTTTATACATATTGGGGTGGGGAAAATCCGAATTTTGAAGGGAACACGATTCGATTCACGTATTCTTCGATGATTACACCTCGAACGGTTTATGATTACGATATGGATTCGAAAGAATTGACGGTTCAGAAGGTTTATGAAGTCAAAGGAGGTTTTGATAAATCAGATTATGTCGTGGAACGTTTGGAGGCAACCGCAGCCGATGGAACGAAAATTCCAATTTCGGTAGCGTATAAGAAAGGTATTAAAAGAGATGGAACGAATCCATGTTATTTATATTCTTACGGTTCTTACGGTTCAAGTACAGAACCTTATTTTTCCACTATTCGAGTGAGTTTATTGGATAGAGGTTTTGTTTACGCAATTGCTCATATTCGTGGTGGAAGTGAAATGGGAAGAAAGTGGTATGAAGACGGAAAATTCTTGAAAAAGAAAAATACGTTTACTGATTTTGTCAATTGTGCAGAACATTTAGTGGCTGAAAAATACACAAGTTCGGAGAAGTTGGCAATTGCTGGCGGAAGTGCTGGCGGTTTATTAATGGGAGCGGTAGCGAATATGCGACCGGATTTATTCAATACTGTGGTGGCTCACGTTCCCTTCGTGGATGTGATGAATACGATGTTAGATGAAACGATTCCGTTGACGGTTGTGGAATATGAGGAATGGGGAAACCCAAACGATAAAACGTATTTCGATTATATGTTGTCGTATTCACCTTATGATAATGTGGAAGCGAAAGCTTATCCAAATATCTTGGTTACGGCAGGTTTGAATGATCCTCGGGTTCAATATTGGGAACCTGCAAAATGGACGGCGAAACTTCGAGATTTAAAAACGGATGATAAAACGCTTTTGTTAAAAACGAATATGGGTGCTGGACATGGTGGAGCGAGCGGACGTTATGAAGCGTTGAAGGAATATGCTTTTGAATATGCGTTTGTGTTGGACAAGTTGAAATAGTACGGGTTGTGAATGATGTGTTTCGAGTTTGACCGATTTTTTCATTTTTTCATATTTTCGTGCAAATACTCTCTCAGTCTCTCCCTTGAAAGCACACCTGCCTATTCGCAAAGTAGGCAGGCTTTTAAGGGCTGGAAGGGTTCAATCGTTGAATGATTTCTTGCGATTGAAAAATTACCTTTATACCAAAATACCTCTACACCTTTAATTATGAATAAAAAAATAGACTTTAGAAAAATTGGGATTGCGATATTAGGTTTATTTGCAATTTTGACCGCATTGATGCGAGGTTCGGATATATTTCCAATGCCAGAAAATACGCAAACGGAACAATCGACAGCACAAGTTGTAGATACTAATACAAACGTTGAAGTTGTTGAGTTTGATTTGAATAAAAAAGAGGAAACTGGCGAAAAAGATCATACGAAACCAAGAAATGTAGAAGATGATTCGAATCCTGGCAATCAACGGTTAACTTATGGAGGAAAGGATTTGATATTGACAAAACATGCTAAATGCAGAATGAACTGTCGAAAAATATCGAATGCAGAAGTAATGGAAGTAATCAAGGAAGGCAAGGAAAATAAACGGAAATCAAATCCAAATGATACTCGATGTCCAACAATTGCTTTGGAAGATTGGACAGAAGATGGACAATTAGTTCGTATTATTGTGGCAGATTGTGATAATGTGGCGAAATTGATTACGGTTATTGATTTGAAAAATGAATATGATTGTTATTGTAAATAAAATTCATTGCAGCGTAAAAAGAGTTTTTTAAGCGTTTAGTATTTTACTTCGTTTAAATTGGTTTTGATTTTTTTATTAATAATTGTAATTTGGTAAAAGACAAATTCGCGAAAACTCTTTTTACGCTGCAGTGAATTTCGTCAGATAAAATCAAATGAATAGCGATAAAATTGAAAAAAGTTCGTATTTTTTTGATATTTCGCAAATAATAGAAAATATAAAGGTCTTTAGGTTTAAGATTTATAGGTTTTGACCATTAAAATCGTTGAATAATCGAGAGAGGGTTCACACGAAAAAAAAGATTTATTTTCTTGCATTTACTTTTAAACCAAAAAACCTCAATACCTTTAAATCTTTATTTTGAATATAAAAATTAGGAATTACTAAATTCTGTAGAACGATAAAAAAAATGGAAAAATTAATTCAGGCTTTAATGAAGATTCCTGGCGTTGATGAACGCAGTGCAAGTTTTTTGGTGAGTGCTTTAACAAAAAATAATTTGCCGGGCTTTGATTATTTAGAATTCAAGCAATCATTGGTCGCATTGGAAAGTCTAAATATGGATGAACATGCAGCGTTTCAGGCTGCTTTTGCAACGGCTTCGACAATGGGTTTAACGAAAGCTAAATTATTGGAAACGGCTAATTTTTATAAAAAGATATTAGCGAACGAGCAAGGTAAATTCGAGCAGGCTTTACAGCAACAGACGAAGATTCAAATCGCTGGAAAGCAAAAAGAAATTACGAATACACAAACGGTAATTGAGCAGAAAAAAGCTCAAATTGATCGCCTGCATTTGGAAATCGCAAATCATGAAGCTCTTATGGAAAAAGCTCAAGAGACAATTGAAACTTCTAAGCATAAAATCTTTAGTGCGAAAGAGAATTTTGAGAAAACTTATGTTGCTATTTCAGGTGAAGTAAATAGTGATGTTGATAAAATTACGACGATTTTGTAGATTATTTCAGGGTTATATTGTTTCATTGCCACATGGTTTTATCATTTATACATAAATAATGAAACCATGAAACTCGAGGACAAGTCGGAAGATATTTTTAAAATGCTTTTCCACTATTCACGACAATGAAACTATTTAACAGTGTAACGATGAAAAAAAAATGCCGAAAAAATCTTTTTGGAAACGACCGGAAGGCGTTACTGGTGCTATTTTTATGGCTGGTTTAGCGGCTGGTTTGGGTTTTGTTGTGGTGACTTTTGGGGCAGCTATTATAGCAGCGTTGAGTAATACTTTAGTACTTGGTGTGACGATTACGTTATTGGCAGCTTTGGTTTATATGGTGATTGATCCGAAGATGAGAAATCTGATTTGGTATAGTTACAAAAGTGTGATGCGATGGATTACGGGTTTATTTGTACAGATTGATCCGATTGGTGTTTTGAAAACTTATATCAGTGATTTACGAAAGAATCACCGTAATATGAGCAAGCAAATAGGTGCTTTGCGTGGACAAATGCGTCGATTAGGAAAAACGATTTTGGAGAATAAGAAAGGAATTGAGAAAAGTACAAAACTGGCTCAAAAGGCTAAAATCAATAATCAACAATCACAATTAGCATTAGAATTACGTAGAATTGGTCGTTTGAAAGAATCGAATGCGAAACTTGATGTCTTGTATAAGAAGATGGAAGTGATGTATCGGGTTTTGAAAAAAATGTACGAAAATTCTGAAATTCTTTTGGAAGATTTGAAAGACCAAATTAGCATTAAAGAAGCCGAACGCAAAGCGATTCATGCTTCTCATTCTGCGATTCAATCTGCAATGAATATTATTTCGGGCAATCAAGACCAACGTTATATGTTCGATGAAGCGATGGAATCTTTAGCAGAAGATGTAGCGATGAAAGTAGGGGAGATGGAACGTTTTATGGACTTATCGAGCAACTTTATGGATTCGATTGATTTACAGAAAGGGGTCTTTGAGGATGAAGGTTTGAAGATGTTGGAGGAATGGGAACGCAAAAGTGACGGTCTTTTATTATTGGATAAACCCAAAAAAGATGGAACGCTTGATTTGAACCAAAAACCTCGTCAGAAAGTCAAAAATCCGATTAAATTAAGAGATGACGATAATGCCTATAATGACTTATTTTAGATAAAATTGATAAAATTGATACTTTCATTAGAAGTGAAGGTATCAATTCTTAAGTGCCAAAACCCTTCAAAATTGAAATCCCCTCCTTTTCTAATAAAACAAAAACAAATTTTTGCTGTTAGTCAAACATTTTAGCGATTAATTGCTAATCTCAAAATTATACGCTTAATTCGCATTAGTTTTATAGGATAGAGGTGTAAAGGTGTCGTAAAGTAAACGATAGTATTTATAAGTCTTTAAACTTATATACTTCCAGAAACATTATTTCGGAAATAATTTAGTAATCAATTTAGTGGATTGTTGAAATTGATTGGTTGTTAAATGGTTATTTTGATTAGCTAACCATTTAATAATTAAACAGTGGAACAACCAAACAATCTTATTATAAATCATGAAAAAAGTAGGAATTGACGATATGGCATTGTACGTGCCGAAAATTTATTTTGACATTAAGGATTTAGCGGAAGCTCGTGCTATTGAATATGCAAAATTAAATAAGGGATTGGGATTAAGCAAAATGGCAATCATTGATACGCATGAAGATACAGCGACAATGGCCGCAAATGCTATTGTGGAATTGATTGATAAAAATGACTTGAATCCGAATGATATCGGACGACTTTACATGGGCACGGAGTCTGCTCTTGATGGTGCAAAACCAACGGCAACTTATGCTTTGGAAATGTTACGTCAGAAATATGCTCCGAAATATGGTGAAGATTGTTTCTTGCATTGTGATGTGATTGATATGACTTTCGCTTGTATTGGTGCGGTTGATGCATTGCAAAATACATTGGATTGGGCGAGTGGAAATGAAAATCGTATCGGAATTGTAGTGAGTTCGGATAATGCAAAATATGAGTTGGATTCTACTGGAGAATATACGCAAGGTGCCGGTGCCGTTGCGATGTTGGTGAAGCAAAATCCTCGTTTGATTGCTTTAAGTGATAATTGGGGCGTTGCGACAAGAGGTGTTCATGATTTCTATAAGCCTTTACGCAAGGTTTCTAAGGCCGATATTATCAATGAAGTCTTGGAATTGATTGGGGCAAAAAATGGAAGTGTTCAGAAATATTTGGATGTTTTACACGATACACTTGATGTAAAAGGTATTTTGGATTCGAACGAAGAAACATTGACGATTCATAAAGATACGCCAATTTTTGATGGTCAATATTCTAATGAATGTTATCAAACTCGAATCACAGAAGCATTTGAACATTTTAAATCGAAAGTTCAAAGTGATGACAAGGAATCGTTTGTAAATACTTGGAAACGTTTAATTTTTCATTTGCCTTATGCTTTTCATGGTAAAAGAATGTTCGCTGAAGTTTATACGAAAGAGTTAAATCGCATCGGACAATTAGACGCAATTCTTCAAAATAATAGTATTGAAACGCCGAATCAAGCTGATTTTGAAACAGAAAAATTATATGAAAAAGCAGTTGCTTATCTTTATAAATCTATTTCAAAAACATCAGAATATAAAGCTTTCGTAAAAGAGAAAATTGCAAAAGGTCAAGATGTTTCGGGCGAAATTGGAAATATGTACGCTGGTTCGATTTTCTTATCTTTAATCGGAACTTTGGAAGGAGACTATTTAGATAATAGCGATATTGCTGGCGAAAAGTTTGGTTTCTTTGCTTACGGAAGTGGCTCGAAATCAAAGGTTTTTGAAGGTGAAATTATGCCGACTTGGAAAGAAGTTGCTGCGAAGTTAAACATCACAGACAAAGTGAATAATCGTCAAGCGGTTGATTATGCAACTTATAAAGATTTGCATACAGGAAGTATGGAAACTTCTTTCGGAAAGTATCAGAAAGAGTTTGTATTGGCTGATATCGGAACGCAAGGTGTGACGCAAGGTGCGAGATATTATAAATGGGTAGATTAATTTTTTAATTAAGAAATAGGAACTTTTAATTAGAAATTATTTTCGCCTTGATGTGAAATTATTTGGGAAAGGCTTTTCGTTCGAACGAAAAGTCTTTTTTTGTGAAATTTTTCTAAAATACCCAAAGGTAGTGTACCATTTGAAAAATAGTTTTTCTTTGATAAGGAATCTAAAACCTTTCAGGACTTAAACTTCAGTTCAATCTGTTCTGTATTAATAATCTAAAATTGTTGGGTGAATTTTTCAGAATGAATAGCTTTTTCGTTGGTTTTGGTCGATTTAAAGGAACCAAAATCTTTTTCCTAAACCATTAGTGCAGCAAACATTTAAGTATCTAGCACCAATAAAAAAGCGTGTGTTGATTATCGACACACGCTTTCAGCATTTTACTAGAATAATAAATAATTCATCTGTTACAAAATCAACATTGCATCTCCGTAGCTATAGAATTGATAACCTTCTTTAATTGCTTCTTTGTATGCTTTCATCGCTAAATCATAACCTGCGAATGCACAAATCATAATCAATAAACTTGAACGAGGAACGTGAAAATTTGTGATTAAAGCATTTGGAATTGAAAATTCGTAAGGTGGATAAATAAATTTATTTGTCCAACCTTCTGCTGTTTTCAATAAGTTTTCGGCAGAAATTGCAGACTCAATCGTTCTTACAGAAGTCGTTCCGACTGCACAAATTTTACGTTTGCCTGTCAAACCTTTATTGACTGTTTCGGCAGCTTTACCATCTATTTTGAAATATTCTGCATCCATTTTGTGCTTAGACAAATCTTCAACTTCAATATTTCTAAAGGTACCTAAACCAACGTGAAGTGTCACTTCTGCGAATTCTACCCCTTTGATTTCCAAACGTTTCAATAGTTCATGGCTAAAGTGTAAACCAGCAGTCGGAGCTGCTACCGCACCTACTTCTTTAGCGTAGAGCGTTTGGTAACGTTCTTTATCAGATGCTTCTACAGGACGATCAATGTACTTCGGTAAAGGTGTATTTCCTAAAATACCTAATTGAGCTCTGAATTCTTCATCTGTTCCATCAAACAAGAAACGAATTGTACGACCTCTTGATGTTGTATTATCGACAACTTCAGCGACCAAGATATCATTGTCATCATCATCGGTGAAGTATAACTTATTACCAACACGAATCTTACGAGCAGGATCTACTAAGACATCCCATAATCGCATTTCTTTGTTCAATTCTCGTAGTAAGAATACTTCGATGTTAGCACCAGTCTTCTCTTTCTTTCCATACATACGAGCAGGAAAAACTTTGGTATTGTTAAAGATAAAAACATCTTCTTCATCAAAATAATTCAAGACATCTTTGAAAACCTTATGTTCAATTTTCCCGGTGTCTCTATGAACAACCATCAACCGAGCTTCATCTCTGTTAGGTGACGGATACTTTGCTATTAATGAGTCTGGTAACTCAAAATCGAATTGGGATAATTTAACTCTCATATATCAATTTATGTTTTAGATGGCAAAATTAAAAAAAATGTCAATATTTATTATTAAACAGCTATTTATATAATAAAAAATTATCACAATCCGACAAAGATACGACGATTTGAGGTTTATAGAGATACTTTTAGGCTTACTATTGAAAAGCTTTTCATTTTTTACCTGTTTTTAAAGATAAATCCTTTTTGTTCATCGAATGATTTATTGATTTGACGGATTTTTGTAGAGATTTGTGTTTTAATTTGGAGTAGAAAGCGTATCGGTTTCAAAAACTGACACGGTTTCTGCCATAATTAGTTCATAATTTATAGATACAAGCGATGAGAATATTTTTTAAGATATTTGGGGAAGGCATTAGACAAGCAATTCATCAGCTTATTAGTAATAAGCTACGGACATTTTTATCTTTGTTAGGTATTACGATTGGGATTTTGTGTGTGATTTCTGTGCTGTCTGCAGTAAGTTCACTGGAATATAATATCAGAAGTAGTTTTGAGCAATTAGGCGACGATGTGGTTTATGTAAATCGTTTTAATTGGGGAGAAAACCCTCAGGATAATTGGTTTAAGATTATGCGTCGTCCAGAACCTGATTTTGATGATTATGAAGCAGTCGTCCGTAATGTTCGTTCTTATGAGAAAGCAGCATTTTCTTCATTCATTGGTGCAAAATCAATGGAATATAAATCGGATAATATTAGCAATGTTTTCTTAATTGGGATTACTTATGATTATGAAAGTATTTTCCAATTGATGTTTGAGCAAGGTCGATATTTCTCTTTATCGGAATATAATAATGGTTCGAATACGATAGTTTTGGGTTATGAAGTCGCCGCAGGAATTTTTGGAGAAGGTGGAAATGCAATTGGAAAAAAAGTAAAAATTGCTGGTCGAAAAATGCTGGTTGTTGGTGTTTTGGAGAAAGAAGGACAGGATTTGATTAATCCAGTGAATTTTGATCAGGTTGCGTTTATACCATATTATACAGCTCGAAGTATGATGGCGTTGCAGGAAGGAGATATTCAAGTAAAAGCTGCGGAAGGTGTTTCGACGGATCAATTGAAAGATGAATTAACGGCTACTTTACGTAATGAACGTCAATTGAAACCTACGGAAGAGGATAACTTCGCCTTGAATGAATTATCGGTTTTATCTGGTTTTTTCGATACATTTTTCGGAACATTAAATATAGCTGGTTGGATAATCGGAGGATTTTCTTTAATCGTTGGTGGTTTTAGTGTCGCTAATATTATGTTCGTCTCGGTGAGAGAAAGAACAGGGTTAATTGGTATTAAAAAAGCTTTAGGTGCGAAGAATTATTTTATCCTTTTAGAATTTTTAGTCGAATCAATTATCCTTTGTATTTTAGGTGGAATCGTCGGTTTAGCCTTAGTTTACTTATTGGCGAAAGCCGCAACCACACTGACAGGGTTTGAATTTTTCCTCTCTCAATCCAGTATTATCATCGGTGTTTCAGTGTCGATTATTATCGGGATTATCTCAGGTTTGATTCCTGCGGTTCAGGCATCAAATCTGGATCCAGTGGAAGCGATGCGGAGGTAGGTTCTGAAGTGTCAATTATGAAGGATTAAATATTTATGATAATTATTAAAAATGTCGTTCGAACGTAAAAAGTACGTTTGAACGACATTTTTTAATTGGTAATAATTTCTAATGGCACACTTTGTCGAATAGGGGCATTAATCGTAAGTCTTATGATTTAAATAGGTCTAAAAATACGGAATTATTTTTCAAATTTTTCAAATTTTTCTAGCAATTCTTGA